>JAFIGC010000022.1 GCA_020831635.1 Verrucomicrobiota bacterium
AAAAGAACGCTTCGTGCCCGTGGGCAAAACCGCGCTCAAGTGGTTGCGCTCCTACATCAAAGGCGTGCGTCCCTTTCTGAATCCCGGACGAAGCGACGCGGTGTTCCTCACCCGGGGCGGGGTGCCGTTGCCCGCCCACCGGCTCCGGACCACCGTCCGGGAACTCGGAAAAACCCTGAACCTGGACATCCCCGTCACCCCGCACACCCTCCGGCGCAGTTGCACCAGCGAGCTGGTGAAAAGCAATGCCAACCTCTACCACGTCAAGCAACTGCTCGGCCACGAAAGCTTCGAGACCCTCAACCGCTACGCCCGCCTGAACATCGAGGATCTCAGAAAGACCCACGCCAAATGTCATCCGCGGGAACGGGACGAAACTTGAGTCTTGCCCTTTGGCACCCGGTCCGATAGTCACTTCCATGTGATCCGGACACGCTTCATCCTTTTTCTTTTAGCCGCCTTCCTCGGGTGGCTTCCGTGTGCGCGGGCGAGCCTGCCCGCGTTGCGGGACCGCCTTGTCTCCGCACACGTCCAAGAGACCCGGGAAACGGAATCCACGGCATGGGAACTGGTCGACGTGCAGCCCTTCGGCCACGCCGACGACGGCACCCCCTTGACCCTGTTCGTGTTCGTCGAGCTTCCCGACCCCTTCGACATGTTCTCTCCCGTGTCCACCCGTGCAGGCCCGAAAACGCATACCCGCGTTCTGTACGTGGTACAACCCTTCCTCGGGTTGGATGCGATTCGCATCAGCAAGGATGGTGGAGTTTGGTGGGTACTCGACGGTGTGGATCGGGAAGTCTATCTTGGCGTCGCCAGCGTGCAACCTCGGTTCTTTGGTTTGATGACATCCGTTTCGGATGAGGTCCAACTAAATGCTGCTTTCGGTGGAGGAACTGTTTCCCGGCGTAATTTGAATAAATTGGCGGCGGGGAATTTTTTCGGGCATTCTTGGTTGTTAGGTCAAAAATTCAGAACTTCGACGGCTTCCCAAGACAGTCAAATCCGAAATATCATTGATCAGAGGCTGAATCCGCATGGTGAGACAAGACTTCTCGCAGACACGCGCATGTCCGCCGAGGAACACTCATTCCGTTCAAACCGGGCACTTGCTACAAGCGGACTACTGTTGGGTTCTTCAATGAGTGGATATGATGATACAGGAGCGCAGTTTGCGGAGATAAATGCAAATCTATATGCAAGATCGATGCTGCCTTCCGTGGTGGGGACTCATGCTGCTCAAGTGTTTTACGCGGCTGAGGCCGGGTACATTCTGGGCAATGCGGATTCTAGTGGCTTGGAAAAAGGACTTGCCGCATTTGATTTGGGGCTGTTATTCATAAGTCTGCCCCGTACAGCATCAAATGGGTTGCCTAAAGGAATAAATTATCAAGGTACTGTTTATCGTGTTGTGAACCCAAATTATCTGGATAGTGCATGGAAAGCGCATGCTGGTAATTTCCGAGGATCCCATCGATATACGAGTGTAGGACGCGGGGGGGTATACGCTGGCACATCAAGACGTGCTGTTCTTGGAGAAATGAGATTTTACGACCTCAACCCTGCCGATATGGCTTGGGTGAGCAGGGAAGTTAATGTAGGCAACATCCTGGATTTAACCAACCCTTCGGTACGGAGGAAATTGGGAGTCTCTCTAGGGCAGTTGACAGGCGACGGGTATTTTATGACACATGCGATTGGAGATTTCGCGCAATCGCGATACTCAGGAATTTTGTTCCCTTCTGCACGTGAGGCCGGGGCTTCTCATCTCTTACTTTTTCCATGATCACAGCTATGAAAAATTTTCACGATTTGCCAATAGGCGTTCAGAACAGGGTGAAAGCACTGCATCCTACCGACTACGAAAAATGGGTCTTTAAAAAAGTCCCTGCTTTATCGGATAAATCTTTGATTGAAGTTTTGAATGAGGATGATGGTTATCGAAAAGCAGTGGAGTATTTGGGGAAAGTTGAAGGTTACCTCCAATAACCCCGGCCCGCCCGCAAGGCTCTGCCCCAAATTCCCCGAGCCTTCCCGGCGGTCCCAGCCCCAGGCGGTGTTCGGTCGCAGGCTCCCTCACGCTCGTTCCATCCCCGATCGCCGCGCAGGTGTCGCGCCAGCCGCCCGTCTTCCCCCGTTCGCCCCAAGCCCGGCGGCTGTCACGCCCCCTGCTTCCAACCCCGGAGCTATCCCGAAGAGATCTTATGCGTTCGGTCGCTGCGCCCGCCTTCGCCCCCGATGCCCCCGCTTCGGCGGATCTTGCTCCCACCTAGCCGCTGATCCGTCCTCAGTCGCGGGCTCCTTCCGGGCGGGCGGCGAGGTCGCATAAGATAGTCTTCGGTATAGCTCCCCGGCCCCCGGCGCTCCTCCCCGTAGCAGGGGGCCGCCCCTCCGGAGATGCCCGCCGGGCTTCCCCCCCCCGGCCCGGACGGTCATCTCCTCCGCCCCGGCCCCCTCTGCCGCTCCGCGTCATTCACCCCCATCCCATAGCTGTCGTCCGAAACACAAAAAAAATCAGATGTAGAATTTTCCTGAGAAATGAATTTACAAATTCCTAACATTTGTGGTATGGAATAATTTTGATAGATCATTATCATTACAACCTTACCCAGAGAGACACAGATGCACCCCAACCGCTTCAACCGTAATTTTTTGCCGATTCTTTTCGCTTTCGCAACCGTCCTTCACGCCCAGGTCCCCAGTTCCGAAATCAAGCTTGGCGACAGCATTTCCATTACCCCCGCCCTGCACCTCAACGCCGTGGTCGGCAGCAGCAGCGCCGATCATCCCGAGGAATTTGCCGCCGGTGCCCACGATCCCAACCGGGATGGCGCCTTCCAACTGCAATCCTTGGAGCCAAGCCTGTCCCTGCGGTGGGGCGACCATCTGGCCGCGTTTGCCACCGGTTCGCTCTTTACCGATTCCCATGACGATTTTGAATGGGAATGGGAAGAAATCTTTGTGAAACTGCACAACCTGCCCGCAGGCATGGAACTCAGGGGCGGACGCTTTCTCAATCGCGTCGGTTTTCACAATCCCGTCCACCTCCATGGCTGGGAAACCGTGGACGCCCCCCTGCCCCACGCCCTTTTTCTGGGCGACGAAGGTCTGCAAACCATTGGCGGTGAACTGAACTTCCACCTCGACACCCAATGGCCCTCCGTGCTCAGCATCAGTTTCGGCTCCGCTCCCGAACATGACCACCATCACGGGCACGGACATGGACACAGCGATCACGGGCATGATGATCATGGTCACCATGACCACGACGACCATGGCGACCACGGCGCATTGGAAGAACTACGTCTCGAAGACGACTTCGTGACCATTGGCTTCCGCAAACAATTCCGTCGCAGCGATTTTCACGCCCTCAATACCGCCCTGGCCGGCGGACGCGGCGACAACGAAGAAGGCGGCGCCACGTGGTTTGCCCTCGCGGGTCTTGAATACAACTGGCGGGAAAACGGGTTTGAACCCGGCGGACGCGAAGTGATCTGGCGCACGGAAGTCATTCGCTTCTCCGGCGATGCCAATGGTCATCATCACGACGATCATGGACATGATCACGATGATCACGGGCACCATGACGACGATCATGATGACGACGACCACATGCGCGCCCAAGGCTGGGGATACAGCACCTTGGTCGCTTATCAGGCCACCGACCGCCTGCGTCCCTTCGCCCGCTTCGACCGCGTCGACAGCCTTTCCGGATTGGACATCCCCTCTTGGACGCGTTATAGTCTGGGAACCCGCGTCAATTTCACCCAAAGCCCCACCACCTACCTGCGTTTTCAAGGAAACTTTGATGAACGCGGAAGTGAAAGCGAGCAATCCATTTGGGTGCAGCTCGGTTTCACTTTCGGCGGACCCGAAATCCGCTAACCCTCACCCTGAATTTTCCAGCCTGTAATTTCAAAGGTCGCCACCATGTTGTTTTTCTCTTCTCTCCCAAACCGTGTACTGCCCACTGTCAGGACCTGGCTTTTCAGCCTGTTTCTGGCAGGTTGCGCCGGTATTCTTCGCGCGGAGGAGCCGCGCGCCGACTCACGACCCATGGTGGCGACCTTGCATCCCTTGCTGAGTGAAATGGTCACCCGGATTGCCGGGGACCATGTCCGGGTGGAGGAACTCATGGGCCCTGCGGGCAATCCGCACACCTTTGATCCCACCCCCGGCGATTTGGCCCGCATTCAGGATGCCGCCCTGGTGGTGGCCATGGGGAAAAACCTGGAAACCTATTTGGACCGCCTGAAATCCGCGCTTCCTTCAGGAACCCGCTTTTACGAGGCAGGACGACTAGTCCCCTCCCTTCGCATCGACGTGGAAAACGAAGTGTTCATGTGTTGTCCCGCCCACAGTCATGGGGCCATCGACCCGCACTGGTGGCACAGTCCCATGGCCATGCACCGAGCAGTCCGTCATTTGGGACGGGAATTGGAACGGCTCCTGCCGGATCAACAATCCGAACTGCGCGCCAACACCCGCAACGTCATGGACGAATTGGAAGATCTGCATGAATGGGTGAAGTCGGAAATCTCCGAAATCCCCCGAAGGCAACGGAAATTGGTCACCGCCCATGCCGCCTTCGGTTATTTTTGCGAGGCGTACAATTTTCAATCCATTCCCGTGCAGGGTCTCACCACCGAACGGGACCCGACGCCCGCGTATTTGGCGGAAACCATTCAAATCATTCGCCGGGAAAACATTCGTTCGGTTTTCCCCGAAAAAGGGGCGAACCCCAAGATTTTGGAAACCCTGCAACAGGAAACCGGGGTGGTCTTGGCCGACCCGCTTCTGGCGGACAACACAGGATCCAGAGACGTGACGTATGCGGATATGATTCGTAACAACGTCAATCACATCACCGCCGCCCTCTTGAAGTCCGAAAACAATTGACCCATGCGCGGCAATCCGAGAATCGAATGGATTCTGGTGTTGGTTTTCTCCGGCCTTCTGGCTTGGCCGCTGTTTGGGTTGACCCGTAGGGCCCCTCCGACCTGGTACGCGGATGTGTCCCTCCTCCCCGAAGGTTCCACCGCAACCCCCGTATGGTTGGATCTCCGCTTTTCCCATGCCCCGGAAAGTTTTCGGATCACATGGAGCGAGGAAGTGTTGTGGGAAGGCGGCGGATTTGATCGAGAAGACGAAGATTTGTTGCTGCAAAAAGAAAACGGGCGGGTCCTATTTTCCCTGGAGATCGTTTGGCCCGAGGATCTCAACGGCGCCTACACGGAAATCAGCTTGGAACCCGAGAATCTCCCACGGAAATCCCAAGGCTTTTGGAGTCGGGGCAACGTACAACGCAATCTGGAGTTTTCATGGCCGAATCCAGCACCGTGACCCCACTCCCCATCACCAGTCTGGGTTCGTCTCACAGGCCCAATGCCGCCCATGAACTGCAGGTGGAAAACCTGCATGTGCACCACGGCAGAATCTGTGCCTTGGCGGAGGTGAATTTTTCCATCGGTTGCGGACATTGCGTGGGCGTGCTGGGACAGAACGGCGCCGGAAAAAGCACCCTGCTCAAAAGCATCGCCGGATTGCTGCCCGCCGTCAAAGGGCAAATCCAATGGCGGGGACATCCCCTGGCCAAGGTCCGCAGCGAAATCGCCTATCTCCCGCAAATCGACAGCATCGACCCCTATTTTCCGCTCACCGTGGAAGGCTTGGTGGACATGGGACGCTACCCACACTTGGGCGAACACGCCGCTTGGCGCAAATTGGACCGCGAGGTGGTGGAAACCGCCTTGGACACCCTGCAACTTCAGGACCTGCGCCACCGGCGGCTCTACCAACTCAGCGGCGGACAACGTCAACGGGCCCAAATCGCCCGTGCCTTGGCCCAAGAGGCCCACATCCTCCTGCTGGACGAGCCTTTTTCCGGACTCGACGAACCTTCCCAGCGCATGTTGATCAAGGTGCTGCGCGATTTGGCCGACAACGGACGCCTCTTGCTGGTGTGCCATCACGATCTCAAGGCCGTGCCCGAAATCTTTGACACCGTATTGCTTTTGAACCGGAAACCCGTCGGATTCGGTCCAACGGAAGAAGCGTTCACCCCCGAAAACCTCAATGCGGCCTTTGAGCGGCGTCCGGAGGATGTGCATGTTTGATTTTCTCGAGTACGGCTTCAATCAGCGCGCCCTCATCGCCGCCGCCCTCATCGGATTCAGCAACGGCGCCTTGGGGGCCTTGATTGTCTTGCGCAAAAACGCGCTGGTGGTGAGCGCCCTTGCCCACGCCCTCTTGCCCGGCATTGCCCTGGGCATCCTTGTTTTCGGCGCGCTCAACCCCTTCGTGGGCTTTGTCGGCGCCCTTTTCGGCACCTTGGTCGTGGGACTGAGCACCGTGTATGTGTCCAGAATCGCACTTTTGGACCACCAAACCTCGCTTTCGGTGCTCTACACCACCGCCTTTGCGGCCGGACTGCTGATGCTGGAACACATTCCCAGTTTCGTGGGGCTGGAGGGCTGGTTGTTCGGCAACATTCTCGGACTGCGCAACACCGATCTGTGGATTTCCTATTTTGTGAGCATGAGCATCCTGCTGCTTTTGTTCCACTGGCGGCGCGGCTGGATCCTGTATCTGTTTGAAGCCGACATCGCCGCCTCCATGGGCGTTCCCGTCCGCCGCATGAATTATTTGCTGACCCTGATGATGGTGCTCGGCCTGGTCACCTCCTTGCAGGCGGTGGGTTCGGTCTTGTCCGCCGCCCTCTTCATCACCCCCGCCGCCATTGTCCTGCAACTGGCCCGTTCTCCGCGCACTTTGATTTGGGGCAGCGGTTTTGTCGGATGCAGCGCGGCCACATGTGCCATTTTCCTGGGAAATTGGTACAATCTGCGCCCCGGAGCCGTCATCATTCTGCTGTTGGGGTTGATGTTTCCCGTCTCCCTCGGTCTCAAGCACCTTCGGGAAGGGTTGATCGCCTCAAACAAGAAATGATGAATGGGGTTTCCTTAAGGAGGCAGGACTTGACAGATTAGTCAATTCGCATTAGTCTGATTTCATGAAAACCGTAAGTATGCATGAAGCAAAAACCCATTTATCACGTCTGGTCAATCTAGCGTTGGCCGGAGAAGAGGTTGTGATCGCCCGCCACAATCGCCCCATGGTTAGGTTGACGGTGGTCACCCCCCAGACTCCCACTCGAAAAATGGGCGGCCTGCCCAATCTCATCGTCAACATGGACGATACTTTCGATGAACCCATCGAAGATTGGCAGGACGAACCTTTTAATCGCACAAGCAGAAAATATCGGCGCGGGACTCCTGTCCAAAGACAGCAAGCTGGATGCCTACTCGGTAACGCGCATATGGTGAGACGTTAAGTTTCGGAAACCTTTTTCCGCGCCAACTCCAATGTCTGGGTCGGGAAGGCGAACTCGATGCCATGCTCATTGAAGCTTTCCAAAATCGCTTGGTTGACCAGGGAGCAATGTTCCAAATAGGTGAACCAGCCCCGCTCGTGGTTCCGTTGCATCTCGACGCCGGTCTCCCCGATGAAATACCAGTAGTACACCTTGAGATTCAGATAATAATCGCCGAATCGGCTAAAGGTCACGGAGGCGGGCCTCTCCTCGAGGTTGAATCGGCCCTCCTTCGCCAAATCGTCCCGCGTCAACAGCCCTTTGAGTATCTCGATCGCCTTCGTCACCATCTCCGGAGGGGTTCCATATGGCAGGGCGATGTCGAAATCACGCCGGAGAAACCGGCGCATGCTCAGGTTCTGCACCTCGTTGGACACGAATTGCATGTTCGGAACGATCAGCATTTCGCCCGAGATCAGCCGCAGGTACGTGGCCTGCATCCCCACGTCCTTCACTTCCCCGAGATTGCCCTTGATGGTGATCCAATCCCCCACCACAAAGGGGCGGTTGGTGAAAATGGTGATCGCGCCGAAGAGATTCTGGGCGCTTTCTTTGCCCGCCAGCGACACGGCCAGGCCGATGATGCCCAAACCGGTGATCAGGGCGCCTATATTCAGGGAGAAGACGTTCTCCAGCAGAAAAACCGCCAGAAAGGTATACAGGAGGGTGTTCACCACGCGGTGCACGATGGTAACGGTCATCGCCCCGTACTCGTCGTTATCCTGCATCACCCGGTTTTTCACCAGCGCGGACACCAGGTTGGTGACGCCCAGAATGGCCCACAACACCGCGATCAGGAGAATGCCCTGGATGATCTCCCAATAGATATTGGAAAAAATTTGGGAAAAGTGTACGAAACTCCCGCCGAAAATGAACAGCATCGTCCCGGACAGAATCCCCATCGAGGTACCGATGCTGCGGATAATGACCCCCACGACGGGTCGGGTGTGGGCCTCCAGCCGGTCCCCCGCCCGAACAAACAGTCGTTTCACCAGGTTGCCCAACATGAAACCGCCCACCAGACTCAGCCCCAGAATCACCCACCCCCACCACGGCGATTTGTCGACCATCGGCTGGAAAACGCTTTTCAACAGATCCTCATGCGCTTGCGACGGATACACCGGCGGAAGGGCACGCATCGAATCCAGCAGGGCCGGGGCCTGCTCAAGCGTCTCCCTGGAAAATATCCACCGTTCGCTTTCCGTCTCGTAAATAAGATGAATCTCCCCCTCCGGCGCCTGGCCGAGGCGCTCCCAGACCCATTGGTGGTCCACGGCGTAGGGAAATACCTCGAAGTCCCGAATGGTGCTTTTCGCTGAGGTGGAGGTATCGGGAAAATACACCGGGCTTAGCGGCGCCAACCGATCCAAGACCCCTTTCAATGCGAGCACTTCGGGACTGTCGTGCGTGAATCCATCCGGAAGCGTCTGGTTGACCCGTTCATATTCCGTGCTCCCCTTGCGCAGGATCGCGTCCATGCCGTTGATGAACGTGAAAAGCGTGTGGCGGGGGCTGTCGTTGGAATCCCAATCTTGCTCCTCGGAGGTGTCAACGCCCATCGTGTCCCGCAGCGTCCCCGTGACCATCCGTCCAATCGAGGACAGCACATCCATGACCCCGGGCTCATCTTTTTGGGCCAGGGCGTTCTTCGAAACGGATTGTCCGGGCAAGGGGGACTGTGCGGCCACCGTCCCCGCCGCGAGAAAGGAAAACCACAACAGGAAAAATGGAAGTCGAAAAGTGTGGTTCATTCGGGGGAGGTGCTCGGCCGGGGCCAATGGGTGGAGATCTTCGCATCGTACCGATGGGTTCGGCGCAGGCATGGGACCTTGGGGCAATCACATTCGTTCATGGAGGATCATTCGTCAAGGATCCATCGCAGTCTAATTTGGCAGCGAAACCGGGCAACAATCCATTACAGGAAAAATATTTCATTTTTCTATTGATTGCTTTGCGGCGTAAAGTATAAATAAGCCAGTGAATGAGCAGCGAGATAAACTCGGAAAGCCCAATCTAGAATTTCACTGCCAAATCCATGCCTGAGAATCAACCCCAAAGCCTGAAAAAAACGCCTTGACCCTCATCCCTCTTCATGACGCGCTGGACACCGTCCGACACCTCAAGCGTTCGCTGCTCGACAAGCAGCGTTTCAAAGGCTGGTCCGGCCCCACCCGCATTCTTTCCGGCACCTTGGCCATTCTCATGGCCTTCGCCTTGGAACTCCAATGGATTCCCCCCACCTACAAAGCCCATATTCTCGCCTGGGGCGGCGTATTCCTCGCGGCCATGCTTTTGAATATGGGCGCATTGGTCCATTGGTTTTGGAACGACGAACTCATTCATCGCGACGTCAGGCGCCTGGCTCCCATGCTGGATGTCATGCCCCCCCTGTTCGTGGGGGCGGTCTTTACACTGGTCTTGATTCTCGGACGCGAATTCGACCTCCTCTTCGGGGTCTGGATGAGCATGTTCGGGCTCACCAACCTGGCCTCCCGCTACGTGCTGCCGGGTAGCATCTCCCTGGTGGGGGTCTTTTACATCATTGCCGGCGCGATCTGCCTGCTCATGCCGGGCATCACCTTTCTCAATCCCTGGGCCATGGGACTGGTGTTTTTTGCCGGAGAATGGTCCGGGGGACTGATTTTGTATTTGGACGAACGCCGTTACGCCGCCTATCAACGCATGTGGCAACAGGATGAAAAGGAAAACCCATGATGAACATACACGAAAAGCCCCTGTGGAGTGATTTGGAAAAAAAATTCCATGAACCCGCGCGCCTGGCCTTGGTCACCACCCTTTGCGAACGTCCGGCCGGTCTCGGTTTTCAGGACCTCAAAACCAGATGCGGCATGACCGACGGCAACCTCAGCCGCCACCTCAAAGTGCTGGAAGAAGGCGGCGTGGTTCAACAACAAAAAGCCGGACGCGGACGTCGCGCCCGCACCCTCGTGACCCTCACCCCCGATGGACGCGAGGCATTTCTGGAATATCTGCAGGCCTTGGAGCGGGTATTGCACGGCGCATTGGACGCCCTGGAACCCGCCCGGACCGGTCGCGCGGCCCGTGAGGTCCTCGCCAATCTCGCAACCGCATCATAAGTCACCATTGCATTTCGACTTTCCCCCTCTATATTTCAGCATAAAGTGAAAATTATGAAAACCGGCATTGAATCCATCAGCATGTACATCCCGCGTTTTGGTCTGGACCTCAGAGATCTGGCCAAAGCCCGAAACGTGGATGTTTCCAAATTCACCCGCGGCATCGGCCAAGAATTCATGGCCGTGCCCGCGCCCGACGAGGATGTGGTGACCCTGGGGGCCAACGCGGCCCTGCAGGCGCTGGAGGGCGTGGATCGCTCGGCGATTCGCACCGTGATTTTCGCCACCGAGTCGGGCATCGACCAATCCAAGGCCGCCGCCATCTACGTGCACAAGTTGTTGGACCTCCCGCAAAACTGCCGCACCGTGGAAATGAAACAGGCCTGTTGCAGCAGCACCTCGGCCCTGCACTTCGCCTTGGCCACCGTGGCCTTGCACCCCGAACAAAAGGTCCTGCTCGTGGCCTCGGACATTGCCCGCTACGGGCTGGGGTCCCCCGGAGAACCCACCCAAGGCGGCGGCGCCGTGGCCATGGTCATTTCCGCCCAACCCAAAATCATGGCCATGGGCCCCAATGTCGGCTATTACACCGAAGATGTCATGGACTTCTGGCGTCCGAATTACATGGACGAAGCCATGGTGGACGGCAAATACTCCATCAAGGTTTATCTCCATGCCCTCGAAGAAACTTGGAAAGATTATCAGGCGCAGGGGCAAACCGAATTCGCCAGCTTCGAGCATTTTTGCTATCACCTCCCCTTCTCCCGCATGGGACTCAAAGCCCATTTGCATTTGGCCCGGCTTGAAAAATCCGGACTTTCCGCAAGCGCCCTACAGGCTCAGGTAGAACCCTCCCTGGCCTATAACCGCCGCATCGGAAACGCCTACACGGCATCTCTTTACGTGGGATTGCTATCCCTGCTGGAAACCCATCCCGAATCGCTCGAAGGCAACCGGGTGGGATTCTTCAGCTACGGCAGTGGATGCATGGGCGCGTTTTTCGGCGGCACCATCCTTCCCGGATACCGAAAGGCCCTCCCCACCCGCATACACCGGGAATTATTGACCAATCGTCAGCGGCTCACCCTGGAAGAGTATGAGGAATTCTACAACCATGCCCTGCCCCGGGATGGACAGTGCTATCGGACCGACCGACACCGCACCGGCGCCTTCCGACTCGCCGGCCTCGAAAACCACCAACGGATCTACGAAAAAGTGCCGCAGGTAAAAATCCTCGCCGCCGATGCCGCCAACGCCTGCGCCGCAGCGCCGGTGATGTAAAGGTTACCGATCCCGCCAAAACAGAATGTCGATGCCCATTCGGAGGGTGTATTCCTCCCGCCAATCGTTTTCCGCTTTCCATTCCACCTCTGGCAAGACTTCCAGATAAAGGTAATCCCGTCGAAAAAGCGGACGGCGATACACGAAACCCACACGGTAATTGGTCATGGCATGTCCTCCATCGTACCGGCCGCGTACCCGGGTGTGAAACCCGAGACCATGATCCATGTCCCGCCGCCCCACGAAGCGCCCTTCGTGTCCTTCCTCCATCAGATCCGCGACAAAGGCGATCATCAAGGCGTCTTGCCACTCGGCGCCCACCGTGGCTTCCGACCATCGAACCGAAGAATGATGCCCCAACATCCATTTGCGGGCCAGCCACATGTGTTGGGACAACGAGGTGATTTCCCCGAAGCCCTCGTCGGTTTCATAGAAAACCCGCTGGGCCAAGTTCCATTGCACCGGGTCGTGCGCCCACGTATACCGGGCCGTGGCCCGGACAAACAAGACCGGTGGCAGCTTCAAACGTCCCCCCACATCCACATCCAGCCAATTTCCCACCCGCCGCAGCGCAAGTCGGGTGCTCCCCTCGTCGGGATCCGCTCCGCTGCTGGGAAAATCCTGCAAATCCTCCGACAAAAATTCGAGGCGAAAGCGATCCCGCAGACCCGGCAAACGCACGGAAGCACTGATGCTCATGTCGGGTCGGGGACGTTCCGGCTGCTCCAAATCGGTGACGTTGAAAATGCTCAGACGAAAACGGGAGCGAGGATCCTCGCGTTGAGTGAGACCGGGACCATAAAACATGGAATCCAACCACACCAACCGGTTGTACAAGGCCTCGGTCGTCCATTGCTGCGGCTCGTCCAACCAAAACTTTCCGTTTTCTTTCTTTGCAGACGACGACGCATTGGACTGCTCGGCTTCCGCCTCGGGCGAATCGGGGTCTTCCGAGGGCGTATCCGCCTCGGACGATTCTCCGAAACACAAACCACACAACCAAAGTCCCGCGACCAAAGGCGCACACCGCCAAATGGTCATCCCTCCACGGTCTCCATGAGGATGGTGTCCACGAAATGACCGTTGATCATCACTTCGGTCACCGCCACCACCGTATCCCCCGGAGACAGTTGGTTTCGTTCTTTCAACTTGGCCACCGCCCGGCTCACGTTTTGCTCGGGATCGTGTCCGGTTTCCAAATAGGACGGCTGAATCCCCCAATACAGGGGCAATTGATTCAACAGGGTTTCATCGCTGGAAAAGGCAAAAATCGGCGTGGACACCTGGCGCAACCAAGCCGCGTTCCGGGCAATCACCCCGGTGTTCGTGAACACAATCAAGGCGTCCGCATTGCATTCGGACGCCAATACCGCCGCCGACTTCACCAGCTTGGCGTATTTGCTGGCCATCACCGCGCAGTCATAATAGCCCGCGCCCCCGCTTTGTTCGATGCGGGCGGCAATGCGATTCATGATTTCCACGCATTTCAATGGATATCGCCCCACGCTGGTTTCACCGCTCAACATAATCGCATCCGCCTGCTCGTACACCGCATTGGCCGTGTCGGTAATCTCCGCCCGCGTCGGCGAGGGATTCTCAATCATCGACTCCAACATGTGCGTGGCCACGATCACCGGCTTGCCCATCAGCGCGCAACGCTTCACGATCCGCCGCTGGATAATCGGCAACTCCTCGTAGGGACACTCGATGCCCAAATCGCCGCGGGCCACCATCACCCCGTCCGCGATATCAATGATCTGGTCCAAATTGCGCACCCCTTCCTGATCCTCCAGCTTGGCGATCACCTTTTGCGGGGCATTGTGGTAATCCAAGATCGACTTCAGACGCAGCACGTCCTCCGGCTCGCGAACAAAGGACATGGCAAACCAGTCCACCCCGAGTTCCACCCCCAGTTTGATGTCCTCCTTGTCCTGTTGGGTCAGCGAAGGCAGATTCACCCGCACCCCCGGCAGATTCACATGGCGGCGGCTCCCCAGCGTCCCCGGGGTCAACACGTCACACACCAGTTGATTGTGTTTTTTCTGCAAGACCTTCAATTCAATGGTGCCATTGTCGATCAACACCACGTCCCCCACGCGAATGTCCTCGACCAGTTGATCGTAATTCACGTCCACGCTGACCTCTTCCTCGGATTTTTCCCCGCGCACGGTGACCCCAATCCGCTGTCCGGCGACGAGGTTGAGATTCTGCGACACTTCCCCGGTGCGAATTTCCGGTCCCCGCGAATCCATCATAATTGACGTGCGGGTAATGAGTTCCGAGCTGATTTTGCGAATGTCGCGCACCGCGTTGCGCACCTGCTCGTGTTGAGCATGGGACATGTTGATCCGGAAAATATTGACCCCCGCGAGAATCATGGCCCGGATCATTTCCGGAGATTCGGTGGCGGGACCCAAAGTGGCGATAATTTTGGTGCGGCGGGTATAGGGACGGGACATGGGATTTCTTTTCAAAAGGTTTTGATTGCAATATCGAAGTTTCCCATGATTTATGGAAAGATGACCACATATCAAGCACATCCTGAATTTGAAGACATTCCCTGGCACGACTGGCGACCCAAAGACCAGGCCACCCTCTGTTTTGTGATCCGGGACGGGCAGATCCTGCTCATCGAGAAAAAGCGCGGACTCGGACAAGGCAAAATCAACGGACCCGGCGGACGATTTGAGCCCGGAGAAACCGCCCTGCAATGCGCCATCCGAGAAACCGAGGAGGAACTCTGCGTCACCCCCACCGGCCTGCAAAACCGGGGTCTACTCCGATTTCAATTCAAAGACGGCTACAGTTTGGAAGCCCACATCTTCAGCGCCACCGACTGCATGGGCGAGGCCATGGAAACCGAGGAAGCCGTCCCCCGTTGGACCCCCATCGACCACATCCCCTACGACCGCATGTGGGCCGACGACATTCTCTGGCTCCCCCACATGCTCGCCGGACGGAATATTCAAGGCGATTTTCTCTTTGATGACGATGCCATGCTCGGCTATCGCCTTCACGTGGCGGAAACCAGTACATTGTAAACCATAAATCCTCGCATAGGACCCTGAGTTTCCGAGTGGCGTTGTGCCCCAGAAAAACATAACGTGATGGATCGCATCGTTGTTCTATTTTGGGGTGCAAATCCGCCGGAAGATCAGGGCCCGCAGGGTTGGCAATCCTTGAAAATATCCCCATATAATAAAAAAATCATGAACGGCCTTCCCTGAACTTTGGCCTCTTTTGGCGCTGGAAATGTATTGTGTATCTTAATGGTTATACGCTGAAAAGGCTTTTAGATTCTCGAAAAGTCGATGTTCTGTTTGCGTTGGGTTGGCGACGCGAAGCGGCTTCGCCGGCGATTATGCTCCGCATTCCGCACGCAAAAAAACCGCTTCCTAAGTTCGGAAGCGGTTTATTGTGGTTTTCCGATCTTCGGAACGGTTACTTATTTGCGCCGCCGAAACAGCAGTAGCGTCCCTAACGCAAGCCCCAGCAGCATCAGGGTGCCGGGCTCGGGGATGGCGACGATACCGAGGTCGTCGGCGTTCAGGGTGAAATTACCGCCAGCGGTTCGGGCAAAGGAAATCCCGGTAATGCCTTGACCCGCGGGCGCGGTGAAGCCGAGGAAGGTGTCTTCGGGAGGATTCAGCAGGTCGGACGGGGTACCATAGTTCCCCAACCCCACGATGGAGTAGCTGGCGGTGGTTAGGTCCGAGAAGGTGGCGGTCACCGTTCCCGTCCATAAACGATCATCCCTCGCAATCATGGTGATGCCCACCTGGCTGACTTTGTACCCCGGCAGGGGATTTCCCAAGGCATCAGAGAAAGAGCCAAAGGTAATGGAGGCCGTGCCGTCGCTGGGCCCATTCAGTCGGGTCGTGCCGCTGATTGGAATGCGCCCGTTGTTATTGTTGCTTTCCAATCCACCCCAGCCCGTAAACGTCGGTGTCATCCGCAAAGATCCGTCGACGCCGAAATGCGCCTGCTGCCCGAGACTTCCCGACTCAAAATCAATCACCCCGCCCATGTTGTTGGCAAAGGCGTCGGCGACATTCGTGGTGAATTCGGCCACGCCGATGGCACCCGTGGGTTGTGCAGTGATGATTGTACCTGGGTTGAGGATATCATTGTCCACTCGGTTCGCTTGCGTCGCGGGGTCATACACGCCGACGGTCAGCATCTGCGCGTAAGTCAGCGAACTGCCCAGGGCGCAGAGGCCGAGGAGGGCGATTCGGGTTTTTGTTTTGTGTGTCTTCATGGCGGGTTCCTTGTGGGACTTGGGGTTGCAGAACAGGTTTATCAGGTTTGACATGTTCGCACGTTACAAGAAGAAGGGGATGAAGTATTTCATTTTTGCGTAAAGAAAATTTTCTGTTTGCGGTGAATATGCGACGCGCAGCGTCTTTGGAGTGCGTGTAGCGAGCTCCGCGAAGCTACCGCTTTGCAGAGGATATGCTGGAGGCCAAGCCGGTTTTTTTGGCGGCGGTGGTAAAAGCGGTAGCTTCGTTGCACTCGCTACGCGCACTCCAAAGCGGCTTCGCCGCGCCCCCGGTGCGTTTACGGACGTTCGGTAGGGCGCGCGCGTCGCCGGAATTGCCCCGGGGTTTCGTTTTCATGGCGGCGGAAGGCGAGGCCCAGCATGCGGCTGTCGGCATATCCGGCCCGCTCCGCGACTTCGGAAATGGGAATCTCCGGGTATTGTAGCAGCTGTTTGGCCAGTTGCAGCCGGCTGAGGCTCATGAGTTCGTACACGGTATGGCCGGTCAGATTTTTCACCTTCATTTCCAGGGACCTGCGGCTTGCACCCACAGCCGCCGCGCAATCATTGACTGTGCGGAGTTCGGATATTTGTGAAGTGATGATCCGCATCGTTTTTTGAAGCACCGGGTCCTCACTCACCAGCGCATCCGTGGAGGAGCGGGTTTGGACACCCAGGCAAGGCACCCAGTGAATGGATTGCTTTACGAAGAGCTGCTCCTTTGTTTTATGCGTCAGATATCTGCCCGCCATCACGCCGACATGAAACCAATCGGTGATGACCGAAGAAACGGGCACGGGAGAAAGGGCGCTTTCCAACGGATCGTTGTCCACACCCAGTACAGCGACCTCCTCGGGAATGGCGGTGCCGGATGCGTGCAGAAGTGAAATGGCCTGCCGGGCGGTCAGATCGTTGAAACAAAACAGGGCCAGCGGGAATTTTCGTTTCGAGCGTGTCGCGTGGAGATCGCCCAAAGGCATCACCTCCACGCTGTGCCCGGCCTGCTTGAGCCGCTCACGGAACCCGCTCTCCCGCAGAGTGGAGCCCCAGTGGGTTGGATTAAGACCGTCCGGAACATAGCCGAAGTGTCGGTACCCTTTTTGCAGGAAGTATTCCGCGGCCAACCGACCCGCCTGTCGGCTGTCGCTCAGGATTCTGGGGACAGGCATGAACGGGTCCAGGGTGCTCACCCCCAGCACATGGCCGGGGAAGAGCTGCCGGCTCCGTTCGAGAAACACGCGGTTGGACGCGGCCTGGGACAGGGGCGCCACCAGCGCTAGGGCTGGATGCACTTCCAGAAACGCGGGATTCATGTCGCAGGTGTACGAAAGCAGCTTCAATTCCCAGTCCGGGGCAGTGTGCAGAAAATGACTGAGCCCGCGGAGAATTTCCCGGCTGAACCCCATGTGCAGGTCTAAAAACACCAAAACCGTTTTGCGCATATCGGATATTTTTATACGGACAGCCGCATTGCCTTACAAGCCAAAAGCGTGTATATTTAGGATGATTTGAAAACCTCTCGTTTCACGGACACGAATCAGCAACCTCCACATTCCATGGAAAAAATTATGAAAAACCAATGCACACACCTCTTTGTTGCGGCCCTCGCCGGCCTGTTCGCCATTGCCTCCGCACATGGCGCGTTGATCTATGAACAAAATTTCAACACCCTGGATGATGGCAATCTCAACGGTCAGGCCGGTTTCACTGTTGCTTCAACCAACCAAACCTACACAGTCGCATCCGGCGGATTGAGCTATGCGGGGGGTGATGTGAGCCATGGCGGCTCCGGCAAACAGCTGAACATCGTCGGTGGTAACAGTGAAATCCCCACTTACGTCAATTTCACCGAACAAACGGGCGATCTTTATTTCAGCTTCCTTTTCCGTTCAACGGGCACCGGGACGTTTCTCTGGGTTGCCGCCTCCGATGATGGGGATTTCAACAATTCAGGGGGTGCCATCGCGGGTTGGCTCCCCGCAGATGGTGGTAGAAATGCCGTCCTGGGACGTTTGCGGGATGGAAGTGATCAAACCAACAGCTTAACGGCCGGCCCATGGGATCACGACGAGACCTACATGGTCGTCGGCCGGCTCAGCAAGTCGGACCCGGTCGGAAATTACAACCAGTTTTCCGTCCTGCTCAACCCCACCAGTCTGACCGAGCCTGCAACTTGGACGGATGTAACAAGAGACATCGGAGTCTCCGCAGTGGATACGCTGGTCTTCCGCGTGGGAGGGAGCACAAGCTTCGCATATTCCGTGGATGACTTCCGGGTCGGCACCACCTATGATGCGGTGGTGATCCCCGAGCCCGGCACGCTGCTCTTGCTGGGGATAGCGCTGGGGGCGATGCTGCTCTTCCGCCGCCGGAAATAAGCGGATACAGCAACTGTCACGGCCCGGTTTTCCGAAGTTCGGAAGTCCGGGCTTTTTGTTTTCCGAACTTCGGAAGTTTACCCCGCACTCAAAAGCGGTAGCTTCGTTGCACTCGCTACGCGCACTCCAAAGCGGCTTCGCCGCGCATGTACTCCGCATTCCGCACTCGTCACTCCGCACTCGTGAGCGCGGCCATAACCTCCCGGACCGGAGCGATCTGGAGGTCATCGCCGTGGGCGGCACAGTGGTCGAGCAGGGCACTGTGGGTGGATTCGGCTATGGTGAGGCGGCCGGCCTCTTGGGCGACCCCGTGGAAGGTGAGGATAATCCAGTGCCCCCGGTCCACGGCCATGTCGACGAGGGCTTTGAGGGCGTCCAGACTGAGTCCGTCGCCGCCGAGGGTGCCGAGGTTGCCGGGGGTGAGGTTGGCGGGGTCAATGCTCTCATCCACATCCCGTTTGGTGCCGCGGGCGGCGACGAAGCGGGGGAGCATGTGTTCATCGAGGCGCTCGGGGTTTTCGTCGGGTCCGAGGGTGTTTTGGTGACATGTGTTGCCGAAGCTGCGGTCGGTACGGCCTTCGATGCGGTTGAGAATGAGGTTGGCGAGATCGACCTCCGCCTCCCAGCGGGGCAGATCGTAGGCTTTGAGATCCCTCCAGGGTTTGATCCAGTCGCCGCCGCCGTAGGAGCGACAGGGATGGAAGAGAGTGTGGTTGCCCAGTTCGTGACCCCGCCGCGAGGCGGCCGCCCATTCGTCCATGCGTTCCATCAGCACCGCGTTCACGGGAGTGTAGAAGGTGCCGCGGAAACCGCGGGCCTCCAGGGCGGGGGCCACGAGATCGAGATGACAGTCCATGCAGTCGTCATAGGTCAAACTGACGGCGGCGCGGTGTCCGTTGAAGGGCGATGAATTTTTCATGTGCGGGTAAGGATCAGAATTACGATTAGGATTGGGATGGACCGGAAAGGAGTGGCGGCGATGATTCCCGTGTGCTGAAACTTCAGGAAAAAGTCAAGCGGGGAACTTCCATCGGATACCGGAAGGTGAGCCAAATGAGCTTCTCCACTGGTTTTCTTATTTACTTTTGGAAAAGAATGGTTTTCAATTTGCGCATGAACCCTTCTCCTGTTTTTCGGGTCTTGATCGCGCTGGAACTTACGGAAGCGTACGCGCAGTCGATTCTGCGCGGGGTGTGTCGGCGGGGCGGGCTGGAGCCGCGACTGCGCTTGCATACCGTGCGGCTGTTCCCCAGTGAGGTGCTGCCTCAACGGCTGGCGCATTGCGACGGGGTGATCGCTTCAATTGTGAATCAAGAGGTGGCGGAGATCCTTCGCTCCCGCAAAATTCCGCTCATCAATGTCAGCAACCGCGGCACCTCGTTTCATCCGGTTTCCGTCGTCTCCGACCTTCAAGGCGCCTTTGCCCGCGGTTTGCAACACTTTCAAGAGAGAGGCCTCGCCCATGTGGCCACGCTCGGGAAATCCGAAAAGGACGCGGTACTGCCGGAGGAATTTCGGGAAGCCTTCACTTTTCACGGTTGTGTTCCGTTTGGGGACGGTATGCGCCTGATGGATGATAAGACGGTGAAGAAAGTGGGCGCTTGGCTGAAGCGGGTCCCCCACCCGCTGGGGGTTTTCTGCACCAGCGACGGGCTGGCGGTCAATTTGTCGGAAATTTGCGAACGCAATGGACTTCGCGTCCCGGAGGAAGTGGCGATCATGGGCACGGGGAATGATGAGGTGCGGGCATTGACCAACCGCCCCACGCTGTCCTCGGTGGAAATGAATTTTGACGAAGTGGGTTGCCAATCCGTGCAGGTTTTGCTGGATTTGTTGGAGGGAAACACACCCAACCCGCCGATCCGGGTCGTCCCGACGGGTCCGGTGGTGGTGCGGCAAAGCAGCAATATCTACGCGGTGCCGGACCCCTATGTCGCCAAAGCCCTGAAGCTCATGGATGCGCATTTGGCCGAATCGCTGGATATCGGCAACTTGGCGGAGATGTTGCACATCAGCCGCCGCATGTTTGAACACCGGTTCCAAGATCAAATGGGGATGCCCCCGGCGGGCTATTTGCGGGCGAAACGCCTGCGACATGCTGCGGAAATGCTCGAGAATTCGGATCTGCAAATCACCGAAATCGCCTACGCGACCGGCTTTGCGAATGCCGCCCATTTCTGCACCCTTTTCCGCAAACACCACGGCAAGAGCCCCAAGCAATTTCGGGCAAAGCTGAATGACGAGTGACGAATGCGGAGTGCGGAGTACATGCGCGGCGAAGCCGCTTTGGAGTGCGCGTAGCGAGTGCAACGAAGCTACCGCTTTGCGAAGCCTTAGCCGGGTAGCCGAGCCGTTTCGCATTCCGCACTCCGCATTCCGCACTCGTCATTCGTCACTCGAAGTTCGCTCCGCACTCCAAAGCGGTTTCGCCGCGTTGCGCAAATTCACAAAACATTTTGCGTGAATGCACAAGTTTTTTTCCGCCATTGTGATATAAACCCACCATGCAATCCCAAGCCCCCACCTTCCAATTCGATCCCCGCCGCATCTCGTTCAGCAGCCCCGGCAGTTTTTTGGCCATCGCCGAACCACCATATCGCTTCCATACCCAGGGCCCCTTGAAGGATCTGCCGATCCGCTCGGGGCTTTTTCTTCGCAGTGTTCACGGACGAAGCAACCCGCCGGAGATTTTCCGCCTGGCCCTGTTTCCCGACACCGGCACGGAAACCGTGTCCGCCACCCCGGACACCCTGCGCATGGAAAATGGTCGGGGCGGCCTTGTGGAGATCTGCTTTGAAACCGTCACCCGATTGCGAATCCGCTGCACCGGAACGGGGCTGCAACTCGTGCGTGAGGAATGGCGACCCTTTGACCACATTGTCCCCCGCCGCGACGGCACCTGGGAAATCAACAGCTATCAAAACCGAATCAATCTCGGCGTGCAGGCCCTGCGGGGAGAGATCCGGGTGGACGCGCCCTGGGAACGGGTGCGTTGCACCTCCATGACCGTGGATCTGCTTTGTCCCGAAGACGGCCCCGGCGAGTTTCTGATCGAGGAATTCGACCGCGTCTGGACGCCTGAAAACGAACACCCCACCTTTGAGGATTGTCAGGCCACGCAGCAAAAGGCCTGGCAGACGTGGCGTGCCTTGTTTCCCGTCCCCGCTGAGCCGACAATGAACGCCGCGGCGGATCTGGCCGCGTATCTCAACGCCTCCTGCATCGCCGGGCCGTCGGGTCACCTGCTCCGACCCGCCATGCTCATGTCCAAATACAAGATGCGGAATTACTGGACCTGGGACCACTGTTTCAATGTGCTGGCCCACTGGCCCGCGCAGCCGGAACTGGCCCTGGATCAGTTGCTGCTCGCCTTTGACCATCAATCGCCGGAGGGCGGGATGCCCTGTTCCCTGAACGATGAAACCCTCTTCTGGCACAACGCCAAGCCGCCCGTGCACGGTTGGACCCTCACCCGCATGCGCAAACAGCTTGATCTTCCCCGCGAAGTGCTCGCCGATTTATATCCCAAACTGTGCGCCTGGACCGACTGGTGGTTCAAGCACCGCGACGACGACAAGGACGGGCTTCCCCAGGCCGATCACGGCAACGACACCGGCTGGGACAACGCCAGCGTTTTCCACTGCGGCCCCGGCGTGAACACCCCCGACATCCCCGCATACCTCGTCCTGCAAATGCACTCCTGCGCGGATCTGGCCCGGGATCTGGGACATACCGAAGAAAGCGAATCCTGGCGGGCACGGGCCGTGACCCTCCTGATGCGGATGATCGAGGTGCTTTGGGATACGGAACGCAATCAGTTCATCAGCCGCAAGGTGATCGACGGGACGGTGGCGCCGGGGGACAGCCTTATCAACTTCATGCCGATGGTGCTGGGCGAGCATTTGCCTGTGGACATGGCCAAGGCAATGGTGGCCGCAATCATGGAGGAAGGCCGCTTCCTCACCCCGCACGGCCTCGCCACCGAGTCGCTGGACAGTCCCTACTACGCGGCGGAAGGCTACTGGCGCGGGCCCATCTGGGCCCCTGTGCTGCTGCTCATCGTAGATGGCATGAAAAGCGCGGGCTTCGCAGAAGAGGCCCGTGAAATCAGCCGGCGCTTTCTTCAGCTCTGCGCCCGCTCCGGTTTTCCAGAAAACTTCCAAGCCGAAACCGGCGCGTCCCTCCGGGATCCGACTTACACCTGGACTGCTTCGGTGTTTTTGGTGCTGCTTGCGGAGGAAATGCGACGCGCAGCGTCTTTGGAGTGCGTGTAGCGAGTGCAACGAAGCTACCGCTTTACGAAGCCTTTGCCGGTAGCCAAGCCGTTTTTTTTGCCAACGGTGGGAAAGCGGTAGCTTCGTTGCACTCGCTACACGCACTCCAAAGCGGCTTCGCCGCGCATGCATTCCGCATTCCAAAGCGGTTTCGCCGCGTTACGCAAAAAGAATAAAACTCTTTCGCAATCATGAAATACACATCCGCCGAAACCATGTAGGTTGTAGGTATCATTCGCAAAAGATTATGATTCCCACAAATGGAGAAAGACACATGACGAAGCCTCTCGAAGCCATCAGCAAAATGAATTTTCAGGAAGCCCGACCAAAGAGCGTTCGGATTTCTTCCCTTTTCACGTTCATGCTGTTTTCGGCTTTTCTGGTCCTTGCCTGCTGGCCGGGCTCGGTTTCGGCCGACAAGCCGGTCGTGCAAGTCGATGTGCGTAATCGGCGAATTCTGGTCAATCCGCTGGATCACGAACAAATGCCCCGGGATGTGCGGGCGCAAAGCTGGGATCAGGATAATGTCATGTTCCCTTCCCTGATCCGCGTGCCCGAATGGGCCCCGAACCGTCTCGGGAATTATTACCTCTACTGCGGGGGACACAATGCGAACAGTCACATGTACCTGTTTTACTCCGACCATATCGAAGGCCCCTACACGCTCCATGTCATGGACTACACGGACCCGGAGGGCAACACCCGCAAAATCAGCACCTTTCCCATTGAAAAAGGCGTGATGCAAGGTCACCACACCGCTCCGGATGTTCACATTGAAGATGACGGAGAGGGAAACCGGCGCTTCATGATGATCTATCACGGGGACAGTCCCCACGGCCGTTTCAACAATGAAACGGAGTATCAATATTATCACCGTGGGTCGGTGGCCTTTTCCGATGACGGCATTCACTGGCAGGGGGTGGATTATCATACCGGGCACGGGTATGCGCGGTGGTTTACGGCCGAGGGAAAAAAATTCCAACTGACCCGCCTGGGCTGGGTACCGAAAGAGGAAGAACCCTATATGTGGTACGGCGATGGCGGAGGCGGGGGCGGCGCCTGGTTTTTGCCGCACCAACCGAATTACCAGTTCAAAATACCGACCCTTCGCCGCGAGATCCGACACCCCGGACTTTATTCGCAAGGCGGGAAGGAGCTTTACGCCATCTATACCCGTTTCGACGGCCGGCCCGAACGGGTCAAAATGATGTACATTTCGGATATCACCGCCGACAAAGCGGAAGGGCTCACCTCGAGTTCCACCTTCGAAGAAATCTACGCCCCTTACGGCATTTCCGATGAAATCGAAGTCATTCGACCCTATTATGACTGGGAAGGCGCCGACGGGGATCCAACCGATAACAACAGTGTCAACCAATTGCGCACGCCCCAGATTTTCGCGGACGAGATCAACGACAAATTTTATCTGCTCTATGCCTACCGCGGCGAAGGCGGTATCGCCATGGCCGAGATCAACATTTTCCTCAATGGCATGGAACTGCTCCCCGTCAGCGGCTATGTGGAACCCCGGGTGCTTCCGGGTGATTTCACGGAGATCATCCATCCGAGCATGGAAGCCGGCGTTCATCCCGGGGAGGTTGTTTCCCTGGTGGGCCGCGGCAACAATCTCACCTGGTCTTACCGGGCCGATGATGGAGAGGCGCAGCGCATCGGCACCGGCGAAACCGCAACCTTAACCGCCCCCATGGCGATTACGCTGACGATCATTCTTGAAGGCGACGGCGGTACGGAGGAACGTGTGTTCGCGCTTGGCGGCAGCGATCCCGTCGCAGCGCCCGAAATCACCCGGCAACCCATCGGTCAAACCGTGTACGCGGGCACGGTTGTCACCTTCAGCGTGATTGCCACCGGGAATCCTCCGCCGCAGGTTCAGTGGCGGAAAGACGGGGAGGATCTTGACGGTGAAACGGGCGCTTCTCTGGTCGTGAGCAACGTCAATGAGGACAGCATGGGCGACTATGATGTTCGGGTTTCAAACGCGGTGGGTTCCGTGGTGTCGGAAATCGCGACATTGACGGTGGGTCCGCCCCCGGCGGGCGTGGATGCGATCAGCATCAATTTCCATGGACAGTATCCCTTTCCGGCGGATCAGAACGCCGGTCTCCTGCCGCGTCCGAACTGGAATCAGGTGCAACAAGACGCCACCGATCTGGTGGACAATGAAGGAAACGTGACCGCCATGACGTACAGCACCTCCCTGCGGTACCAGTACAACCGCGCAACCGCCAGTGGAGAAAGCGCGGACCACCGCATGATGTCCGCCCACCAGGGGGACGGCCCCACCGGCACCATCACCTTTGAAAACATCCCCTTCGACAACTACGACGTCTATATCTACTGGGGCGGACATTACCGGGATGAACTCACCCCCGACTTCATGTCCGTCAAGTTGGGCGATCAGACTTTCTGGCTTCGCAGGGACAACATTACCTGGAACGGAACCTACACCCGTTCCACCGCCACCACAAAAGCGGACGCGGAGGATTCCAATTACATCCTCTTTGAGGATCAAAACGCCAGTTCGCTCGTCCTGACGATCACCGCCGACACCGCAAACAATCAGAACCGCGCCGGCCCCAGCGGCATTCAGTTTATACGGCGAGACGACGATTAGAACCGCGTGTACGCCTGCCGTAAAGCAAACAAGATCAGTCGGATCCGTCTGATCCCCGAATCGCCGCTACCATGTCGGCGCGGTCGGGGATGATGGAGGCGAAACGCTCGACACCGTTCACGCAGATACTGGGAATGGCGGTGACCTTGAGCTTTTTCATGTAGCCGAGTCCGTCGCGGTTGAGGATTTTGTGTTCGCGCACCGAGACGGGGATGCTGGCGGCTTTGGCACCCTCTTGGGCCGCTTTGAGCATGTAGGTGCAGGGGGCGCAGCCGGCGGAATCGAGGGTAACCACGTCCACGATGACTTCCGGGGCGTTGGCGTAGTCGGGGATGACGATGTCATCGAAGGGATCGGAATCGACCACATCGGGCAGGGCGAGGGCGATTTGGCGCTGGTAGTCGTCGTGCACAATGCCCGCGACCACGTCGAGATTTTCGGGTTTGCAGGCGTAGGGAAGATCACATCCCGGGGCGAGCATGAAGCCGGGCCCCTCCCCCGCCTCGCGCAGACATCGGGCCACATCGCGACGGGTGGCGTCGGCGTCGCCGAGCAGAAGCACCGTGGTGAGCTTGAGATTGCCGCCAAAGGATTTTTCGGCCGCGCGGCACACTTCACCGAGCTTGACCAGATCCACGTTTTCGTCCACGCAGATGTTGTCGCAGGTGGTTTCGGCCATCACTTCAAGATTGCGGGTGGCGTTGCCACAGACAAAAAGTGAGGACAGTCCTCCGGCCTCCCGCACCGCGTCAAAAATGCGGTTCATGCAGGGCGCGACCACCGCTTCGAAGTGGGCCGGACCAATCTGACTGATCATGGGATCGACCACCGCGATGACATCGATGCCGGTCTCGAGGTAGGCCAGCGAAAACTCAATGGCGATATCGGTGCAAAAGTCCATCAGGGTGGCGACCCCGTCCTCTTCATCGAACATGTCCAGCAGAAATTCCTCGCCGCGCAGATGCAGGGCGAGGGTCAGCGGACCGGTGAGCAAACCGAAAAGGGCGGTGTCGCCGCCGATGGAGGTCTTGAGCCGTTTCACGGCATCGAAAACGGCAGGGAAACGCCCATTCTTCATGGAGAAAGCGGGTAGCGAGGACAGATCATAGCTGTCGTCCAGCGGGTGGGCCGCGACGGACGGCGGGGTTTCTTTGGCCCAGGCGAGGGTGCAACCGAGCACTTCGGCTTCGAGTTGTAGGTCGAAGACGACGGGCAGGCCGTCGGGCTGATACCGTTTGTGGGCGGCTTCCAGTCCGGCGACAATGTGGTCGGCGGATTTGAGGTAGGCTTCCGCGTCCACACCGATGAGCGCGCCGGCGTGCACGCCGGTGAAAGGAACCCAGGGCAGGCGGTCCGCCGCTTCGCAACGGAGGGTTTTCAGGAGGATGTCTTTTCCGGTCATGTTATTTCTTTCCGTTGTATGCTTTGACGGCGTTGATCATGGCGAGCATGTTGTCCACGGGCGTGAGCGCCTGCACGTTGTGAATGGCGTTGAAAACAAACCCGCCGCCGGGGGCAAAGGTTTCGCAACGGCTCAGCACTTCCTCGCGCACCTGTTCGGGGGTGCCGAAGGGCAAGGTCTGCTGGGTGTTGACGCCGCCGCCCCAGAAGCAGATTTTGTCGCCGTAACGTTCTTTCAGTCCCGCCGCCTCCATGCCTTTGGCGGAGCATTGCACCGGATTGAGGATATCGAATCCGGCTTCGATGATGCTTGGAATCAGGGTGTCGATGGCGCCGCAGGAATGTTTGAAGGTTTTCCATGACGTGTTGGCGTGAATCCAGTCGTTGATGCGGCGGTAATGGGGGAGCCAGAGTTCGTGAAAAGTGTCCACGGAGCAGAAGGTCGATTCCTGGGTGCCGAAGTCGGTGCCGCAAACCACCACCACGTCCAGCACATCTCCGGCGATCTCGTTGAGTTTGGCCATGTTGTCGAGGGCGATTTCGGTCTGGCGATCGAAGAGCTGGAACACAAAGTCCGGATCGGAGGCCAACAGCATGTACCAGTCCTCCACCCCGCGCACGCCTTTGGGCTTCGTCAGGAAGGGCGCGGGCACCAGTGCGATGTCGCCGAGGCAGGTGCCGTTGAGGTGGGTGATGACCGCGCGTTCGCCGCCGCGCACCCGCGCCGCCTCTCTCTTCCAGTAGGCGGCTTCCTCGGCGTTCATGGGGCCGAACTCCTCCAGATTCTCCTCCAGCTTGAGATCATCCTCGTCGTAATCCTGGGGACGCACGAGGGTGTCGAAGAAGTAGCTGGTTTTCGGCATGTGACCGCTGGGCGCCGCGCTGCGGTCGCCCTTGGGATAGATGTAGGTGCCGTCGGCTTTTTCGTCCACTTGGAAGTGTTCGGAAACCAACACCGTCTGCCCCCACCAGGTGCGGTATTCCTTCCAGTTTTCATTCACAAAACCAAAGATGGTGCGGTTGGGAAAGATGCTCTCGACATCGATGCCCATGGCGTCCTTGAGATCATCCTCCACCAGTCCCAGCATCTGATAAGGTTCGCAGACTTTCACCGGACGTTTTTCGAGTCCGTATGCCTCGCGGAGCTGTTCCACCACGCTGCAGTGAATGCCGGTGATAAAGCAGCCCCCGAAATCCATGGGGAGTTGATCCGGCTGACGGTGTTCGATGGCCGCGCGCACGCGTTGTTTGGAGGTCATCATGCCGCCACCTCCACCAGGCTGCGGGCCAGGTCCACGGCGCTGGCGGCGTCGGCGGAATAGCCGTCCGCGCCAATCTCTTTCGCGAAGGCATCCGTGATCGGTGCGCCGCCCACCATGATTTTCACGGAAATTCCTTCCGCCTTCAGCAACTCAACCGTGCCGCGCATGGCCGGCATGGTGGTGGTGAGCAGGGCGGAGAGGCCGACCAACTGGGCGTTGTGTGTCTTCACCGCCTCCGCGAAAGCGGCGGCGGAAACATTGGTGCCCAGATCAATGACCTCGAAGCCGGAACCCTTCAGCATCATGGCCACCAGGTTTTTGCCAATGTCATGCAGATCCCCTTCCACGGTGCCGATGACCACGCGAAATTCCGCTTTGATGCCGGAAGCGGCCAGAACCGGTTCTAAAAGTTCCATGGACGTTTTCATGGCCCGCGCGGCCACCAGCACCTCAGGCACGAAAATTTCATTGGCCTTGAACCGACGACCCACATCGTCCATTCCCACTTTCAACGCCTCCAGAATGGCCTGCGGCGAGGCGTTTTCCGAGAGCGCTTGTTCCGTGATGGCTTTGGCGTCTTTGCGTTTGCCGGTTTTCACGGCCTCGATGAGAAGGGACAGGTCGGTGGTGTTCATGGATGCTCCTGCTTGGAGGGTTGGGATGTATTACGGTGATATAGACATTATCTTTCAAAGATATAGACATCATACACCATCTCCGGCATGAAAATCTTCTCAGTTTCCATGATAAACATCTCATTTCTTGTCCGCTGATACACATCCCGCACTCGAAGCTCTGCATTCGTAAATGACCACGGATGCTATTCAGCAGACCACGGATCGAAATGGGGATGGGGGAGGATAGAACCAACGGATAAAGGAAGAGATGCCTCAACAGCCCTCCAGGCGCGGACGCGTAGCGTCTTTGGACTGCGGTAGCGCAGTGAGGAACGAACGGAGCTGCCGCTTTGAAGGGTTCTTCTCTCGTCGCTCCGAATTCGAAATGACCACGGATGCTATCCAGCAGACCACGGATTCGTGTAAACGATGTCCAGACCCCACCCGTCATTCGTCATTCGTCATTCGTCATTCAAAATTCGTCACTCTAAAAATGTTTGAGTCAGAATGTAGTGGTTGCTTTGGTAGTGCCAATCGGCATCTTGCCAAAGGGAGAAGATGGGTTCGGCGTGGTTGGAGAGGGTGAGGCCGGACCAGGGGAACTGTGCGAAGATACGGGCGGCGTCGGCGTTGTAGCGTTTGTACCAGGTCCAATCCACTTCGGGGAGGTCCGGATGATTGCAGGGGCCGTAGGCTTCGGTGCAGATGACCGCGAAGCGGTGACCGCCGGGAAGCGTGAGGGACCGGTGGGTCATTTCGCAGAATTGCCGCGCGTGAGTGAGCATGGCCGCGTAGTTGCGGCGGCAGGCGCGTTCCCAGGCCGCACCGAACAGGGCGAGATCCAGCTGTTCCTGCTGCGCATGCATGATGAAATTCGATCCGCCGGGGCCGGCCTGATCCAAAGCAACGCGATCGGCGTCGGTCAACTGCGCGTCGGGCATGAAGTGGGCGTCCACCGCATCGTAAATCGCGGGCACGCGGTCGGGATAGTTCTCCACCCAGACGCCGGAGTACAGCAGGGGGATTTCATCGCGGGCGATTTCGGCTTTGACAGCCTCCCCAAGCCAGAGGTTGAGATCCTTGTAGAGGGCATCGTGTTCGGTACGCAGGTAACGGATCCGTCCGTCGCCGATTTCTTTGAGTTCTTCGGAAGATTCGCGCACCCGTTGGAGAAGATTGCCCAGAAAGATCGGCACCTCGTTCAGCGGCGCCACCCAGACGGCGCGCTCCAGCACCCCGTCCTCCCGCATCAGCCGCAGGGCCTTTACCCAGGTGTCGGCCCAGGCCCGGCATACGGATTCCTCTTTCTCGTGCGGAATCAGTTCGCTGCCCAGGACCTCAAACGACTTCCAAGTATCCAGACCAAGCCAGATACCGTATTTGCGGCAGAGGTTCGCGAGTTCTATGACCTTGGCCCGCACATCGACGGTGAGTCCGCCCGGCTGACGCACAAAGCCCCAGGAGGTGACGCGGCGGTTCGCTCCGCGCTCGGGAAAGGTGTGCGCCCCTTTCAGATAATAATGGGGGAAGACATCCACGCGCAGGGTGTTGTATCCACGTTCCGCCGCTTCGGCCACACAGCGCTCGAGGTCGTAAAATGCGCCACCGGGATGATGGCTCTGCAGCCACGAAAAATCCCACATGGCGATGGTGAGCGGGGTGTTTTTCTGGAAATAGGGAATCATGGGATTAGTCCTTTGCCATCAAGCCGATGTTGAGGCGGAAATTCGCCCAGCCACCGCGAATGTGGCCGGGGGTGTTGGTGCCGACCACGAAGACGAGTTCCTCCCCGGCGGTGAGAGACAGGGCGCCTTCGCGACTAAAGGGCTCGATGTCGCGGCGTTTGGCACGGTAGAGCATCCGTGAAGTACCCGCGTCCTCCCCCCACGGGAAGTGGAGGACGTGAAGCGCGAAATCCTGCTCTTCATATTGCCAAACTTGCAGTCGGTCGGCTCCGAAACGGAAGGCGTAGCGCCCGGTTTCGGGTGCGACGAAAACGAGCACCGCGGCTTCGCGTCCGGAAAAGCCCAGAAGGTTGCCGCCCGGTCCGCTTGTGTACAGTGCCATGCCCTCGGGTCCGGTGAAGCCCGCCTCCTCGGCAAACCACTGCATGGGATGGGGCGCCCAATCGGCTTTGTTCTGTCCGGTGGTCTCATCCATGGCCGCGGAACGTCCTTTGGGCATCCAGTGCAACCGCCAGAGGGTTTTGCCTTCGACGGTGGTGAAGACCGGCTCGTCAATCCAATGAACCCCCGGTGTAGGAGCGGAAAAACTCTGCAATGCCGGGCGTCCTTCGGAATCCATAAAATCCGCGACTTCCTGTGGAACCACCTCAATGGGTGCGGGATATACGACCAAACCTTCGGTGATCGGCTCCTTGAGCGTGTGGGGTCCGGGTTCGCCGCTTCGGAACAGTTGGGGCAGGACTTCCCGAAAGGTCTCGTTGAAAAAACCGTATCCCCCCGCGTGCGGGTGCACGGCGTCGTTGGCGAACGCACTCCACTCGATCTCACCCGCCTCCAACTTGGCCGCCACCGCGTGGGCCAGTCCGATGGTGGGAATGCCGTAGTGGATGGCGACCTGCTCGTGGAAGCCGGCGGCGCGGGGAAGTTCGCCGTTCCGATAGCTGTCCAAATGCCCCCGGGACAGGGTGTAGAAGAAGGCCAAATCGGTTTCGGGATTTTGAAGCCAGGTTTTGTGCACCATGCGCTCCATGTGGGAGCGGCTGTCACTTTGCCCGTCATTTACCGCAAACTCGATGAGCAAAAGGTCGGGTTGATGGATCAAGACATCGCGGTCATAGCGTTTGGCGCCGAAGTCGGATCCGGTGCCACTGATGCCCGCGTTGACCACCCGGATCTCCGCGTTTGGCCAATTCTCCCGCAGCCAGGCTTCGGTGGAGGCGACATACCCCGCCTCGCCCCCGCCCCGGGTGATGGATCCGCCGATGAAGACCACGGTGAGTTCTTCTCCGCGCTCCAGTTTGGCGGCGGCGTTGGGAAGTCCGCTTCGGGAAACAAAAAGGTGAGACGGCATCGATTCCGCGCAGAGGCTTGAAAGGATCAAAGACATAAAACACGCCAGGCGAAGGTTCATTCGACCGCACCCGGATATTCGAGTGCTTTGTTGAGGGCAACCAGATCGGCGGAATCGGCAAATGCAACCGACGGCTCGACGGAAAGCGCCTCCACAAAGAGCACCTCATCCCGGCGGAGGGTGAAGTCGAGGCGCGCTTTCCCGTCGATCACCTCCACGTAGCGCGAGCGGTGGCGGGGGGTTGCGGCCGCACGAAGGGCCTCTTCGTCGATGCGACTGAGACTGGCGGGACTGCCCAGGGCTTTCCAGGTTTCCCAGGCGCTGCCCTCCCCTTCGGTCACCAAGGCGGTGGCCAAACGCACCTGCCGGGCCTCTTTCAGCCGTTCCGGCAGAGGCAGTTCCACGGCACCGGTCCAAGTTTCGGTTTCCATTTCCGGCATGTGGAAATTCCAGAGCAACGCTCTTGTGGTGACGGTTTCATCGGTGATGATCCAATCCGCCAGCGCGGGTTTGTCCGGACAGGGGATGTCGTAGCGTGGACCGTTCAGACGATTCAAAAAGCTGAAGGCGTGGAAGGCGGGTTTGGGTTCGCCCGCGAGATTGAGCAGTCCATAATATTGATTGCGGTTGTCATAGCGCCGATGGGTCACGCGGGCTTCGTGCATGACGTCGGAGGCGGTCCAGTAGCCCAGCACGTCCACATGCGGTTCGGTGTGGAGGTTGTGGTGGAGCACGGCGGCACATCCGAAAAGCCGCACCACATCGTCTCCGCCCACCCACTTGGCTTTTCCGTTGTGTCCGCAATGCTGGATGTTCCACTCGGTGATGATGTGGGGGATGTCCCCGAAACCGGCCTCGGTGACGGCGACGCGGGTATTTTTGAACTCATCGGCAAAAAACATCCCCGGGGCATGAGGAGAGTCCTTCCGCCAAGCGTAGACACCGTACTCCCCCATGGGGTAATTGTGATAGGTGAAAAAATCGATGGGCGCGCCGTGTTCGCGACACCAGAGGGCGAAGGGCAGCACCATTTCTCCACCGGCGGCGGCGGGTCCGCCGATTTCGAGATCGGGATGCACCCCTTTCACGGCCCGTGCACTGGCGGCATAGAGTTCGAAATATTCCTCCTGGGTCCCGGTCCAGAACTGTCCGTTGAGATTGGGCTCGTTCCAAACCTCGAACTTCCAGCGCCGCACCCGGTTCATGCCGTAGCGTTCGATAAAATGACAGACCGTGGCCGTCACCAGTTCCTCCCACTCCGACATGAGCTTGGGTGGAGTGACGTTCATTTTGTAAAAGAAAAAGGTGTTGTCCCCCGAGGCGATGCAGGCGGGCATGGGATTGAGTTCCACGATGGGATCAAAGCCCAGTTCCACCAGCACGTCGTACACCTTGTCCAGCAGGGCCCAGTTAAACACCAAGGTGCCGTCCGCCGCCCGCTCCACCACCCCGAGGTCATCGTGATACGAGGCGTGAAACCGAATGGCTTTGTAACCGAGTTCTTTTTGAAGGAAGCGCAGGTGGTCTTGCACATCGGCCCGGAGAATTTCCGTGGCCGTGCCTTGGCAGATGCAGCCTTTCCAGGCGTGGGTGAGCGGAGGGAGTGTAGCTTGTGATGTCATGGGATGAAGTGGCGGATTTAGTATGAAGGTTGAAACTCTTCAATACCCAACAGACCCCAACATACACGCCCAAATTTACTCAACCGTTAACTTGAGGCACTTGTACCCAGAATTTCCAACCGTTCCCCAACGGATGTCTCCCGCACAATCCGCTCCCCACTTGGCAACAGCAACCGCAAGGCCCCCCCATTGAGACACTCGACCCGAAGGGAAACGAGTTCGCCCTGCAAAACCTCGGCATCCAAAAGAAACGCCCCGGGGGCACGAACGCCGGAAAAAGAAAGATTCTGCCAACCCCGGGGCAAACGGGGCAGAATTCGCAACTCGCCCTCATATTCCTGCACGAGCAAATCCAATACCGCGGTCAGGGCGCCGAAACGTCCGTCCAATTGCATGATTTCATTGCCTTTGCCCAAGTACCCATTGCGTCCCGCCAAGGTGGTTACCCCCGGATAGGCGCCATCGTGCAGCGATCCCCTGCCCTCGTTGTTGAAAACGCTTTTCCAATGATGCAGCCAATGCACCGCCGCATCGGCATTTCCACAGTGGGCGTGGATCGATGCGGCCCAGGGCACGCACCATCCGCTCCACGCGCCGGCGCCGCGGTACATCCACGCTTGAATGCTGTGATCCAATACGTCGTCCCCCGCCATTGGATCCAAGGTCCGGAACGGCACAATCCCCGCCAAATGGGAATGATGCCGGTGCGAGGCCTCCAACGCCTGCCCCTCCCAAAGGATGATTTGCTCATGCAGTTTCTCGGGCGACTCCACGCTCAACGGACGGGCCTCGGCGGTGTACGGGGGCAGCTTCTCGGAAAGTGCCCGCCATCGGTCATCCGCACTTTGTCCCAGCTTGTCCGCCGCCTGCGGCAAAGCCTTGGCCACGGCATGGGCCGCCGCGAGTTGAAATGAGGCGTTTACCCCCCAGGCATCCATTCGGGCCCCTTTGAATTCGGGGCTGACGGTCACGGGAAGACACAAGCTGCCGTCCTCCTTGGTTTCACACATGGCCCAATAACCTTCAAAGGCGCCCTTGAGCAACGGGAACGCCAAATCGCGCAACAACTCCGCGTCAGCGGTGTATCGAACCGTGTCCCAACAGAGCAAGGCCACCCATGCCGTGCAGGCGTGATCGATGCTGCCCGTCCAAAACGTGCCCACCACTCCGCATCGGTCATCCACCGCATGAGGCAACATCAGTGCCCCGGACGCGCCGAAAAAGTGCTCCCCGCTCTTGCGGAGCTGCGGCAGCCAGTCCCGCAGCAGGGCCCAGAGCGGTTGCAGGTGCGAGGCCCGGTTGGTGGCCAAGGCGGGGGTATAAATCATCTCGATGTTGATGTTGAAATGATAATCACAACTCCAGGGCGGAATTTGAATCTCCTCCAGGAACGGTCCCTGCAGGGTGCAGGCGATTCCATGGGGCGGAGTGGCGCAGGCCTGCATGTACAGACCATATTCAACCATTTCCTGCAAGTCCGGATCGGGAAGGCACACCCGGGGCACCTCCCGCCAATAATTCGTCCACCAGGTTTCATTTTCCGTTTTCCATGTGGAGGGCGCGAGTCGGGCCATGGCGCGGGCGCGGTCCACCGCATCCGCCCCCACGCAGGTGCCCACGGTCGCGCCGCCCGCATCCCGGCAAACGAGCAACGCCAAAGGATCGTCCTCCGGTAGGGCTTGCTCAAAACCCAACTCCCGGTCCTCGGACCATTCCCAGGGAGGTTGACACCCAAAGGAGGCCAAAGATTTTCCCACCCAATGCCAACTCGGCCACAGCTCCATTTCGCTTTCCGAGAGCGTTTCCGGCAAATCCACGCGGGCGCTTTCCTGAAAAACGGATTGGGTGATGATTACGTGGACATTTCGACCGTCCCGCGCCGCCTCCACCTGAATTTCGCCCCGGTGCAGGTTCAAGACGCCCCGCGTGAGCGTCCACCCCTCCGGCAATGTGATCTCCAAGCGTCCACCGCCGATTTGATGCGGACGTCCCCGGTCTTCGCTGGAACTTTCCTGTCCAAACACCCGCCGCAAGGCCGCCTCGTCGTGGGCCTGCAGCAAGGATTTCACCTCGGGAAAGGTGGTCTGATTCAAAAACGGATTGCCGCCGCGATGATCCCAAAAGCCCGCCCGCCCCACGGTGATGCGCAGGATGCGCCCTTCGCCCCAGACCATCAATCCTTGCACGCCATTGCCCAAGGGAATCCCGGCATGGGGACGCAACAGGGGAAATGACCAGTCGAGTGCGTTCGGCAAAGATGTGTTCATAAGGACTTTCTGATGCAATTAGCGGAAAAGGGACAACAGGGGGGTGACGAGCAAAGCGGATTCGATTTCCTTCCGGTCTTTCAGGGAACAGGATTCCACCCGGACGCGCACCGGAAATCCGGGAAGCACATGGAAAAAGTTGTCGCTCAGCCAAATATCGCCATCCCGCACATGCAACCGCGTCCAGGGGGCGCAGGCTTGGGCGCTGACATCGATATACACCCCCTCTTCATCCTCTCCGACCGACGCGGACAGGCCCGGATCCCGCAACTTCCAATACTTCGGCTTCGCAAAAGCGGCCAAATTGCGGGAGATTTCGACCCCTTCCTCGGTCAGCACCGCGAAAACCAGCAAATCCCGGTCCCCGCTCATGGGAATGTTGCGGTGCCCCCGAAGTTCGAGCGGCAACCTTGAAGTTCCACCCGCCTCGCGGGCTTCTTGGCAGGACAACACCTCGATCCGTTCATTGCACTGGGACGGGACCTCAACCGATTTCCGTCCCTGCTCGATCACCGCGCCCGAGGCGTCCACCATTTGCCAGTGCAATTCGCCCCGAAAAGCCACCGGACGATGATTGGACACATGGCACGCCACGGTCCCTTCGTCGCAATTTTCCAAGAGCGACACCAACACGGGCGCGAAAAATCGGCGCGAGAAATACTGCAGCGCCTTCCATCGACCGTACACGTCGATGGAGGACCAGGTGGCGCCCGGCCAGAGGTCATTGATTTGCCAATACAGCAATCCATCCATTTGCCCCTGAATCCGGCGGGCGTGTTCGGCGGCCACCTGAATGCAGAGGGCCTGGATCAATTGGGTCAACACCAACGCGGATTCGAAATCACCCGGTTCCCGAAACCAATCCAGCAAATATTTGTAGATGGTCATGTTGCCGGGACCGGAACGCTGATGATAATCCATCACCCAATTCACCAAACTACGGTCCTCCGCTTCGGTAAAGCTTTCCACGGTGCGGAGTTCCGGAAAGCTTTGAAAGCCGAATTCCGACATAAACCGGAAGTCCCACTTGCGTTGGGCTTCCAACGGTTCGCCGCCGAACCAAACGCTCCATGCGTGTGCGTCCCCACAGGCGGGATTGTTGAAGTGCCCGCGATCCCCGAAAGGCGAGTGGGGACTGCAGGGCCAATACGGGGTCACCCCGTCCTCGCGGTCCACCACCGCCGGCAAAAGTTCGTCGAAAATCACCGTGTAATCTTTCCCGGGCATGGCCCGGTCATTCCACTCCTCCTGATCGAAGCGCACCAACCCCTGTTCCAATTCGTTGTTGCCGCACCAAAGCGCCAAACAGGCCCGGTGACGCAAGCGACGGACATTGTCCACCGCCTCCGCTTCAATGGTTTGCAGAAATTCCGGATCGAAACCCGGATACGTGGAGCAGGCAAACATGAAATCCTGCCAGATCATCAGCCCCAGTTCATCGCACAAATCGTAAAAACGCTCATCCTCGTAGATGCCCCCGCCCCACACGCGAATCATGTTCATGCCCGAACGGGCGCAGGATTCCAAAAGGTGACGGTACACGTCATCGGAAACCCGCGACGGAAACACATCGCAGGGAATCCAGTTCCCACCCTTGGCGAAAACATCCCGGCCATTGACCCGGAAACGGAAACTTTCCCCGTGCGCATCCGCTTCACGGACCAACTCAATCGTCCGCAGGCCAATGCGACGGGCGCAGACCGCACCGTTCGCCAAGCGCACCTCGACATCATACAGTGGCTGCGCCCCCATGCCATTGGGCCACCAGAGTTCGGCATTCGGCAATTTCAATTCCACCGCGCCCGCATCGGAATGCCCTTCCCCTTTGACCACGACCTCTCTCCCGAATCGCACCACCACCTCAAACGCCGCCGGAACCTCCACGTCCGCGGAAACCGACAAGGCCACGGTTTCGGCCGCATGACGCTGAACGATCCGCACGTCCCGCACCCGGTTTTCGCAGGCAATCAAAGACGCCGGACGCCAAATGCCCACCGTCGGCGCCATCAGCCCCCAGTCCCACCCAAAGGCGCAGGCCATTTTGCGCACATAACTTTTTCCCAAATAATCCTCATGGTACAAGTTCCAAGCCGGCAAACGCAATTCCGCGTCCTTCTCCCGCATCAAGGGAAACGGACAATGAAAGGTCACTTGCAATCGGTTTTCACCGGGGACCAGCGCCGATTTCACGTCCACTTCATGACGCAGGTGCATATTGGCCATTTCCGCGACCTTTTTGCCGTTCACCTCCAGGGTACACAACGTATCCAGCCCATCGAAACACAAAAGCACCCGGGACGCGGCCAAAAACGCCTCGGAAATCTCCACCGTCCGCGCATACACCCATTCCTCATGCGCCACCCAATGAATGTCCTTTTCATTGTCGCGAAACCAGGGATCGGGAATCTTGCCCAACGCCAGCAAATCCGTGTGCACGCAACCGGGCACATTCCCCGTCAAAGCGGCGGACGGATCGCGGGAGGGATAAAAAGACCAAGGACCATTCAAATCAATTTTTTGCATCCGACCCACGTAACAAATCCTTCCAGCATGTGAAAGCCGGAAATGTACCGCCGCATTCACTTTGAAAGATGCCGGACGCGATTCCCTGCCCACCTGTCGGCATTCGGACCTCGCTGGATGCACCAAAGACGGCCCCCTTCACCGGGTTTCATGAAATTCCCTCGAAAAAATGCTTTTCGTATGGGCACCAACCTGTAGGTTGAAGTCATGAAACCTCTGAAACATCTCATTCGAATTCCGCTGGTTTTCCTGTTCACGCTGTCCGCCCCCGCACTTTTCGGGGACCAGACACAGGCCATGCGGGAAGCCCTCGAAGAAATCGCCCGTCCCTTGAACGATGAAACCATGACCGAACTTGTGGACGGGTTGGCCCGGGCCCGCATCGTGCTGTTGGGCGAAGCCAGCCACGGCACCTCCGAATTTTACACGAAACGGGCCGAAATCAGCAAACGGTTGATTCGGGAACACGGCTTCAACTTCATCGCCGTCGAAGGCGACTGGAACGCCATTCATCGCCTGCACCTCTACGCCACCGGACAAAGCAACCCCGAAGGCGGCGCCCGCGAAATCATGCGGGGGTTCGACCGTTGGCCCCAATGGATGTGGGCCAACGAAGAAACCGCCGCACTCGTGGAATGGCTCCGCGCCCACAACGCCGACCTGCCGCCCGGGGAACAAGTCGGCATTCACGGCATGGATGTCTACGGCATGGAGGACGCCCTCCGCGAACTTCCACGCGCCGCCGCGGAGATCGACCCCGAACTCGGCGAGTGGATCGCCGGGCGTTACCGTTGTTTCGCCCCTTATTTGGGAGACATGGGCGCCTACGCCCGCGCCAGTCGCGCCGGTCCCCTTTCACCCTGCGCGGGTGAAGTCTCCGCCGTGCTGAACCGATTGCAGGAACGAAGCGACGATTTAAAAGGGTTTGAAGGATTTCACATCCAACAAATGGCACGGGTCGTGGACCACGCCGAAAAACACTACCGCACCATGGGCTGGGGCGGCGCCACCTCTTGGAACCATCGCGCCACCCACTTCTTCGAAACCGTCCGCCACCTCCAGGAATTCCACGGTGAAGACGGCAAAGGCATCGCTTGGGCCCACAACACCCACATCGGCGACGCCCGCGCCACCGACATGGCCCGCACCCGACAACACAACATCGGACAACTCGCGCGGGAACACTGGGGCAAAGACCAAGTCGCCGCCCTCGGCTTTGGTACCCACCGCGGCACCCTCATCGCCGGACGCCAATGGGGCGGACAACGTGAAATCATGGAAAAACCCGCCGGACGCGCCGGCAGCCTCGAAGATCTCATGCACCAAGTCGGTCCCGGCGATTGGGTCTATACCCTCGGAGACGCCCCCGAAATCCTGCAAACCCCCATCGGACACCGCGCCGCCGGCGTCATTTACCATCCCGAACGCGAACACCTCGGCAACTACGTCACCACCATCCTCCCGGAACGCTACGATTTTTTCCTTTTCCTGGAAGAAACCAAAGCCCTTGCCCCCGTGGACTCGGAATAAAGCTGAATCCGTGGGATGCCGCGTTCAAGCGTGTAGATACAGCGGCGACTTCATTTCCTCGCACCAGCGCTTCACCAAAATGGGATCGGATTCCAAACGCGAATCCCCCCAATCGGCCCACTGCTCCATGCGCCCCTGCCAATCCCAGTTGATGTAACAGAAGGCTTTGATGCCCGCTTGGCTGCGGATGGTTTTAAAATAGGGCCGGTACCATTTGTCCCATCGCGCGGCGGCATCGGTGGTGCCCAGTCGCCGGGGAGAGGACTCCCCAATCATCACCGGTTTTTTGCGGCGATCCGCTTCCTCCAAAAAGTCAATCGAAGCGCTCATGTGAACGGGATCAAACCAATCCACGGACCACCAATCGGCCAACGCATCGTCCGGGCGCCAGTCATAGGCCTTTTCGATTTCAAAGGGTTCCACGCACCAAACGGTGGCGCCTGGCGCCCCGCTTTCCCGGAGCAAACCGGTCACCCGTGCAAAAGCGTCCCGATACGAAGCCGGTTCGTAGCCATTCCAAGGACCATTGCATTCGTATCCAATCCGGAGAAAGAAAGGGCGTCCCATCTCCCCCAACGCCTCGAATAAGGCCCGCAGACTCTCATCATGAACGCCGGAGGCCACATCATGCTCGTAGTGCTTTTCGGGACTGCCATCCGAGGTCATGCCCAAACCGATTTGAGGCATCAGCGGCAACTCGGGAAAGCGGTCGAGTCCTTCGCGCCACTTGGCTACCGTTTTCGTCATTTTTTCGGGCGGCATGCGCGCACTGACATACATCATGTAGATCAGCGGTAGCGTTTGTTGGTCACGCAAAAGGTCCGTGTAGATTTCAAAGGCCTGCAAACATTGGCCCGCACCGTGGAGAACCCCATCCCGGGGTTCAAGCAAGGCACCATAATTTTTCCGGGGAACAAAATTCGTCATTCGGGCAGGTCATCCATACCCGAGGCCCAACACAACCCGCGCAGGGTAATTCGCAAGGGCGAGGACGTTTCGAAATCCTTGAAAGTATGGCCCCAACATGCCACGAAAACACGTCCTTCGCCATACATGCGGGTCCAGGCGTAGGGCATCCGAACCCCGGCGGGATAAAGACTGCCATCGCCGTACTCGCCGGAAAATTCGGTTTCACAAAGCACCTGCACGCCGGGATCCACATGGTTGTAGTATTGTTCCGTGTCCTTGAGATCAAAGGAGGGAACGCCGCGGGTAATGGGATGGTCGGAAATCACATTCACGCGATAGCCGGGAATGATATTGCCCGGATGGGCCACCCATTGACCGCCCACCATGAACTGATAATCCGTGTTTTGTCGAAACGCGTCAATCACGCCTCCATGCCATCCCCCGAATCCCACGCCACCGCGCACGGCTTCGGAAAGCGCCTTCCACTCTTCCTTTTGGATCTCGCTCATGGTCACGCATTGGAGGATCAGCGCGAAATCCGCGAGATCGCCGCCCAAATAACGTTTCGTGCTTTCGGAGATTTCCACCTCGAAACCGGCTTTCTCCAAAAGTGGCACGAAAAGGTTGGTGGATTCCACGGGAGTGTGGCCGTCCCAGCCACCGCGAACAATCAGACATTTGCGTTTGGATTCTGTATGCATAAGAGGGTCGGTTTAACCAGAAATTTTTCTAAATTGCAAGCTCTGGCAACGCGGACATTCGGCATTTGTTGAAATGAGGGGGAAAATGATATTTTGCGGCCATTCCGGATAGGGATGGACTTGACAACCCGAGGAAAACATGACTATAAGCAGTTCACTTTGATCATTCCCAAAGCCCGAAAAGCCAAAGTAGCTCAGTTGGTAGAGCAATTCACTCGTAATGAATAGGTCGTCGGTTCGATTCCGACCTTTGGCTCCAATTTTCCAACCCAACGGCTTTTCCCCCGCCCACGACGGCGCAAGATTTCATGACCAGGGATTGATGATGACCATGCCCCACCGCGTCTTTACTCTGGAAGAACTGGCCGCCTATCTCCACTTGGATGAAGAGGCGATTCTTTTGTTGGCCAAACGCAATGAAATCCCCCACGAAAAACTCGGGAGCACCGTCCGGTTCCGTCGCCATGAAATCGACCGCTGGGCCTCACAGCGCTTGCTGGGCATGGACAAGGACGCGGTGCAGTCATTTCACAAAAAATCCACCGCCAAGCATCACGACTTGAGTCCGGAACACGCGCTGATTCCCGAAGTCATGCAGTATAATTACATTGACCCCTCCCTGGGTGGAAAATCCAGGGCCAAGGTCATCCGCAACATGGTCGATCTCGCCGACAACACCGGCATGGTCTGGGACCTGCAAGGGTTGCTCGACGGCGTGGAGGAACGGGAAAATCTCTGCAGCACCGCCCTTTCCGGCGGCGTCGCCCTCCTCCACCCGCCCCAACACGAACCCTACATGTTCGAGGACACGTTCCTTGTCTTGGGCCGTACCCAGTCGCCCATTCCTTTCGGTGGACCCGAGGGTCGCATGACTTGGATTTTCTTTTTGATTTGCAGTCAGGACGACAAGATCCACCTGCACCTCTTGGCCCGCCTGAGCATGATTTGCCATCGAACCGACGCCCTCTTGCAACTCACCGAAGCCGAAACCCGCGAGGAAATGTACGACATCCTCGTGGCCGCCGAACAGGAAATCATTTCCAATACTTTATAGGAAATCGAATTTTGAACAGCGAACAAACAGGCTGGGGGGCTATGCCCCCAACAACGACGCGTCATAAAGAAGACGCCCGCAGTAATTGCAGGTGGTCAATCGGGTCATGGCATTGACATCGTGCAAAATTTGCGGGGTCAGCTTCATGTGACAGCCCCCACAGGTCTGCTGGCGAATGGGCACCACATAGGCATCCTGTTTGGAGGACAGGTGACCGAAATATTTTTTCAGCAAATCTTCGTCAACTTCCGCCGCCATTTCTTCGCGCTGGGCCTTGAGTTCGCCGAACTGGTCCCGCACCGTCTCCAGGCGTTCATCCAGCAGATTGCATTCCTCGTCAATGGCGGTTTGGGCGGTGGCCACTTCCCCTTCCGCCTTGCGCACATCCGCTTTCAATGCATCCAGTGTCTCCATCAATTCCAATTCCTGATCCTCCAGCCCGGAAATTTCCTCCCCACATTGGGCGATTTCATGTTCCAAGGCTTTGTAGGACTCGTTGGTTTTGACTTCCATCTGTTGGTTTTTGTAGCGATTGATTCGCTGCCGAACCGCTTCGGTGGCGTTCTCCAAATCCTTGATTTGCACGTCCCGGGCGCGCAAGGCCGCCTTTGCCGCTTCAAGCCGCCCCTTGGCATGGGCCGAACGCTGGTTGAGCTGTTCCTTCCGCTCGGGGATGTGATTGGCTTCTTTTTTGAGCTGCAATAGGGTCAGATCAAGCTTTTGCAGACGTAGGAGGGATTTGAGTTGGGCATCGATCACTGGCGTTTTCCTTTCAGGATTTCATTTGCATATTTCCATCTCCCTACTAAGCAGAGGCACAAATGGCAATCGCAACCTCTCTGAATCTGGAAAAACCTGATGATCATCTCTGAAATCCTGAAACACGCCCTGGACGCCGTCTGGGAAGCGTCCCATTGTTGCGAGACCATTGCGGAGAATTTCCGCCATAATGACAGCCAAACCAAAGGGGACGCCTCCCCGGTGACCATTGCCGACTACGCCAGCCAGGCCCTCCTCATTCATCGGCTCACCGAAATGACCCCGGACTTGGGCATTGTGGCCGAAGAAGAGGGCGACGAACTGAAATCGCAACCGGAAATGTGCGACCGCATCGTCGAATTCGTGCGCGAATTCGAACCCAAGCTGACCCGGGACAATCTCCTTTCCTGGATGGATCGGGGCAATCAGTTGGAAAAGGACCCCAAACGCTTTTGGACCCTGGACCCCATTGACGGTACCAAAGGCTATCTGCGCGGCGGGCAATATGCCGTGGCCCTGTCTTTGATTGAAAGAGGGAAGCCCATTTTGGGGATTCTGGGCTGTCCGCGCTATCAGGAGGGCGACCTCAAACACAAGGGCATGGTGTTTTATGGCGGCGCGGACATTCCCGCCGCCATGGTGTCCTCGGAAACGGCCACTCCGCGCACCATCCGCGTCTGCGACACCGTCCCGCCCCCCGAGGCCCGTTTGTGCGAATCGGTGGAAAGCGGACACACCAGCCACGAACGTTCCGCGAAATTGATCGACATCCTTGGAATTTCCAAAGACGTCTTGCGCATGGACAGTCAGGCCAAATACGCCGCCGTCGCCCATGGCGCCGCCGCCCTGTATATGCGCTTGCCCGTGAAAAAAGGCTACCGGGAAAAAATTTGGGATCATGCCGCCGGGGTGGCCGTGATCGAGGCCGCCGGTGGAAAAGTGACGGATCTGAATGGGAAAAAGCTCGATTTCAGTCTGGGGGAAACCCTCTCCGCCAACCGCGGGGTTTTGGCCACAAACGGCGCCCTGCATCACGCCACCCTCGCGGCCCTGCAAACGCTGACGCCCGAAGAATCCAAGTGGGAGTAGCCGAGCATGGACTTCGATGAAATGTACATGCGCATGGCCATGCGGGAAGCCCGGGCGGCCGGAGAAGCGGGCGAAGTGCCCGTCGGGGCCATCATCATTCATCCGGAAATCGGTTTGGTGGGCAAAGCCCACAATCAAGTGGAAACCCTGCGGGACGCCACCGCCCACGCGGAAATCCTCGCCATCACCCAGGCGGCGTCCGCGATCGGGGATTGGCGATTGGCGGAATGCACCCTCTATGTCACCAAAGAGCCCTGCCCCATGTGCGCCGGCGCCTTGGTCTTCAGCCGGGTCAAACGCGTGGTCTGGGGCGTGACGGACAACTTGCGCGGCGGACAAACCCGCTTCGGCATCCTCGACAGCCCCCACATGCACCACCGCGTGGAATGCGCGGGCGGCCGACTGGAAGAAGCCTGCCGGGAAGATTTCATCGCCTTTTTCCAAAACGTCCGCGAAAGCAAAATTGCCAAACCCAATGGAAAACTCAACAGATGAGCAATCATGAGAATTGAAACCATACGCCTCGAAAATTTTAAAGCTTACCGGGATGTTTTTATTCAGGACATCCCCCCCTTCTGCGTTGTGGTGGGTGCCAATGGAACCGGCAAAACCACCTTGTTTGACGTTTTTGGGTTTTTGAAAGATTGTCTGACGTACAATGTCAGCAGCGCGGTCGCCAAACGAGGCGGATTCAAAGAAGTTCTCTCTCGGGGGAGTGATTCGAACACCATCAAGATTGAAATCCAGTTCCGTATGCCCATTTCGGAAGTCGAACGTTTGGTCACCTACCATCTGGCCATCCAGGAGAAAAAAGGTCGCGCCATGGTTGCAAGAGAGATCCTTCGCTACAAACGTGGATCTTTTGGTTCTCCCTATCACTTCCTTGATTTTAAAGAAGGCAAAGGCTACGCAATCACCAACGAAGAGGAATTCAATAAGCCCGATGAAGAACTCGAACGTGAAGAACAAACGCTTGATTCCCACGATGTCCTCGCCATCAAGGGATTGGGACAGTTTCAAAGGTTTAAAGCCGCGAACGCATTCCGTCAATTGATCGAAAACTGGCATGTGTCGGATTTCCACATCAACCTCGCCCGAGGAAGCAAAGACGCTGCCGGGTTCGCGGAACATCTTTCAGATTCCGGCGACAACCTGCAATTGGTCGCCAAGTACCTGCTTGATCACGAACCGGAAAAATTTGAGGCCATCATAAATCGAATGAAAAGCCGGGTGCCCGGTATTGGCGACATCAAGCCGTTTCCCACGGAAGATGGACGCCTGTTGCTAAAATTCCAGGACGGCTCGTTTAAAGATCCATTTGTCGACCGCTACGTATCAGATGGAACCATCAAAATGTTTGCCTATCTGGTTTTGTTGTATGATCCAAAACCCCACCCCCTGCTTTGTGTGGAAGAGCCTGAAAACCAGTTGTACCCAAAATTACTTCCAGAACTTGCGGAGGAATTTCGAGAATACGCCAACAGGGGCGGCCAGGTTTTTGTTTCAACCCATAGCCCGGATTTCCTGAACGCCACCGAATTGGAGGAGGTCTTTTGGTTGCGCAAAAAAAAGGGCTACACCGAAATGGTGCGGGCGGCGGACGATAAACAGGTGTCGATTTATATGCGGGAGGGAGATCAGATGGGCGCGTTGTGGAAGCAGGGATTGTTCGAAGGTGCCGATCCGATATGAGAACGCTTGTCTGTTGCCTGGAAGAACCTTCCGCATGGGAATTGCTTCAAGTCGTCTTGCCGAAACTCCTCCCCGAGGATGTATTTCTTCAGCCCATGGTCTTCGAAGGCAAACAGGACCTGGAAAAACGGCTCCACCATCGGATTCGTCATTGGCAAAAACCCCACTCCCTTTTTCTGGTGATGCGGGATCAGGATGCGGAGGAATGCGAAATTGTAAAACAACGGTTGGTGGAGAAAATAGAAAAAACCGACAAGCAGCCTGCAACGATAATCCGCATCGCCTGCCGGGAACTCGAAGCGTTCTATCTGGGTGATCTAAAAGCCGTGGAGCAGGGATTAAAGGTAAAAGGCCTTTCACGAAAACAGCAATCCAAGAAATACCGTCAACCGGATTCCACCCAAAGTCCCAAACAAGAATTACGCCAACTCACCAACAATCGTTACCAACCCATTTCCGGTTCACGCGCCATCTCCCCACACTTGGATTTGACGGGAGTGAATCGATCCCATAGTTTTGGTGTTCTGATTGAGGGCATCAGGCGTTTGACGAGAGACGGGCCCCACATTTGACGCAACCGTTTTCGCGCTCGCGAAAAATTTATCAGGAAAAATCATTGCATCGAGGCCGAGGATATGCATTTTTTATGGTGAGCCCTTTATTTTGAACGCCTTATGCCTGTGAGAAATCATATGAAAACCCAGCCAATTCGAATCGAGTCCTTCCCACTTCCGTTCATGGCCATGCTGATGGCCATTTGCATGGCCTTTATCTCGGGCTGCGGGAACGGGGAGTCGACCGGAAGTGAAAGCAGAGCCCCCGGGGACGCGGACGCCCAACACAACATACAAGTCTTCGCCAACACCAAAAACCCCACGTGGACAAGTATCGAAGGAAGCCTGTGGATCATGCGGACCCAGGAAGATCCCAGCCCCAACAAGACCGGACTGGTTTGGACAAATGAAGGCGATCCAAGTTTGGACAACCACATCGGCCACTATTCGGGGGAAACTTCTTCCCTGGAAACCCTGATCGAGGATCTGGTTCCCGGCGAAACCTACCGCATCGCGGCCTACGCGGAATTTGACTTCGGGACGGTGCACGGCAATGTCGAGACGTTCACCATGCCGGAGGGCCCGGCCATCGGCGTCGGGGAAGCCCATCAGGACGGGATCATCGTCTATTTTTTCCAAGAAGACGATCCCGGCTACGTCGAGGGCGAAGTCCATGGCATCCTCGCGGCGCCAATGGATGCGGGCGAGTCTCAGTGGGGCGGACGCTGTGGCCGAGTGGACGACTTGTCGCCCGATCTGGGGACCGGCAAGGAAAACACCCGAAAGATTCTCGCTTTCCATGAAGCTTTGGACAACTACACGGAAAATCCGCAACAATGCCACGAAGAGAACGACGGGAGCATCGCCGCGAAACTGGCCGCGGAATTCCAACATGGCGAACATCGGGATTGGTACCTCCCCTCCGAAAGGGAGCTGAATCTCCTCTATCGAAACCTTCACGCCCAGGGCATCGGAGACTTTGCACCAACCCGATATTGGACATCCAGTGAAGTGCCCGCCGGGCTTCCCCGCAGCGATATCATCGCGACAAACATCGATTTTTCCGACGGACAAGGATGGACGACCGGCAAGGAGGAAACCATGCGAGTGCGTCCCATCCGAAATTTCTAAATCCGACTCCCAAGGCAGATTTCATCCGCAATCGAAAAGAGGGCAAACTAACGGATCAGACTGACTTTTTTTTATGCCTGCGGATGCCAGGACACGGCCTGCGGATGCTCTGAAACCTACAGACCATTCAAACGAATTTAATCAGACTTTTGCCTCACTTGAAAATTACATCCCATGCAGGAAGATCCGCAGGCCGTGTCTCGGCATCCGCAGGTCCTTTTACTCATAACCCTACTCACGATCATCATCGACGAATGATCTACGATCCCAAATCAGTGCACGTTATCGGCAAGGGACTGCCGATCTGCGGTCCGAATTCCTGTAGTTTCACCTTGAATTTTCGTCAACAGGTGGTTTACTCTTTCCATGTCATCTCATAATCACAATTCCACGTTCACGCTGCCCCTGGGCAGTTCCGCCCCCGATTTTTCCCTGCCCGCAACGGACGGAAAGACCTATTCCCTCAAAGATTTTTCCGATGCCAAGGTCCTGGTGATTTTCTTCACCTGCAATCATTGCCCCTTTGTCATTCAATCCGACGAACTCACCCGCGCCACCGCCGATAAATTCGCCGCCCGGGGCGTGAAATTCGTGGGCATCAACAGCAACAGCGTGCAAACCCATGCGAATGATGATTTCCCCCACATGGTGGAACGCATGAAGGAACATCAATTTCCCTGGACCTATCTGCGCGACGAATCCCAAGACGTGGCCCGCGCCTACGGAGCCTTGCGCACTCCGCATTTTTACGTCTTCGACCAAAACCGCAAACTCGTTTACACCGGTCGGGGCGTGGACACCCCTCGTCAGCCGGAAAAAGTGACCCAATACGATTTGGACGTCGCCCTCCAGGAACATTTGGACGGCAAACCCATCACCACCCCCGCCACCAATCCCATTGGCTGCAACGTGAAATGGAATGGCGAGGACGCACACTGGATGCCGGCCGACGCCTGCGATTTGGTGTAAAACCGGCAAACTTCAATTGATCATCAAAACAAGGGTCGAAATTCATATGAAATTCCATGTGTTTTGGGTTTTGGGACTCCTACTCCCCGCCATCGGATATACGCAGCTTTCCGTGACCACTTTGATGGCCATGGAAACCATTGAAGAGGACACCCGTGGTCGAACAGAATCCGCAATGCAAATGGTGGGCCCTCGAAATGGTTCCGCCACCGCCGTGGTTTTGGTGCGCAGTGAAAGCGGTTCCTTGGAAAATTTGCAGGCGACGCTTTCTCCCGTGCTGAACGAATCAAACCCGGACGCGAACCTCGCCTCTTTGTTTGAGATCCATTTCGCCACCCGGAAACGGGATTTGGGGCCGAACCCCGGTGACGCGCAAAGTCCCCATTTCGACGCCCTTTCTCCGGAAAGAGTCGATGAGGGAGCCTTTCAGCCGCTGGTCCTTCATGTGCCCATTCCCGCCGACACCCCTCCCGGCCGCTATCAGGGTCAATTGAACCTGAGCGCGAACGGTCACCAAGCCGCCATCGATTTTCAGCTTCAAGTCGCCGAATTTGTCGTCCCGGAAAACCAAGACCGCCTTGGCTGGGTCGATTTGATGCAGTCCCCCGACAGCGTGGCCTATCGCTACGGCGTGCCTTTGTATTCCCCGGAACATCTGAAATTGTTGGAACCCTCCATGCGCATGTTGGGTCAGCTGGGACAACGAACCCTGATGATCCACCCGATTGCCGAAACCCATTTCGGCAATGACGAGTCCATGATTCCCGCCGAAGGGGATCAAGTCGATTTCAGCGGGCTGGACGGCTACATGCGTCTGTTTCACGAACACGTGGGCGCCCCGCATTTCGTTTTGCTCTACGCCCAAGAACCCGACCACAACAACGGGATCCCCAAATTCACCCCTCCCGGTGGCGAACGGGATGGACGCACGGAAGCGGTCACCTCCGGATACGAAAGCCACGAAAACACCTGGCGCATCATGCTCGAAGGCATTCAATCCCGCATGGAAAATCTCGGCTGGACCGAAAGCGAAATGATTCTGGGCTGGGTTGGCGACAACCGCGCCTATGGCGATGTGGTAAAATTCTTTGAAAGCCTCGTCCCCGGAATCGGTTGGGTGCAATTCACCCATGCCCGCGGCGATCCCCCGCCCCGCGATGGCGCGTTGATCGTGGCCGGCATGAGGGTGGCCATGCGCATCCTCCCCTACGCCCCCCGAGGCCGGGACCTGGCCGCCGGCGGATGGGACAACCCCTTCCCTGAACTCACCTCCGTCCGCAACAACATCCTCGAAGATCATCCCCCCGCCAATTTCCGCCGCCTGGCCCCCTACAGCACCAGCCGCACCAACCGCGCCTTCCGGGGATTCAGCCGCATCGGTTTGGATTATTGGCCGGTTTCCATTCCCAATGGCGGCGAAGGCCAACTCCTCGGACGCTTCGCCCGCTGGCACAACCTGCAAAGAGCCAATCCCCGCGCCCTCGTCGCCCCCGGACCCAAGGGCGCCCTCCCCACCCTGCGCTATTTGAACCTTTGGGAAGGCATTCAGGAAAACGAAGCCCGTTTGCTCATCGAAAAGGCCATTGCCGAAGAAAAATTGGAGGGCGAGGCCCTCGAAAACGCGCAAGCGGTCCTCGAATCCTGGCGAGAAGCCTTTGGCATGCAGGATGACACCCAGGAAATTCCCGCCGATTTCCTCGAACGCGTGGCTCGTTTGTACGAAACCGCCGCCTCCTTGCAGTAATTCCCTTTTTGGGGTTTGCCAATTCCAAGAACGATGTGGTAGGAATTCCGCGAATGAGGAGACCGTTTCGTCTCCTCCAAACCGCTGGATTTCACCATGACCGTTGAACGCGCCACTGCCCGGGAAATTGCCGAACGTCTCCTTGACGGAGCCGAGGAAAGCCAGCGTCTGCAAAACCTCGCCCCCCGCTCCCTCAAAGACGAGCCCGCCGGACCCCACATGCCCGCCGGAGGCGACCCCGGCCCCAAGGGGCTGGAACTCCGCAGACAGTACTTGCGCGATCAGGGTCACACCCTGGACGCATTGTCTCTCGATGCCGTGGAAGACCTTCCGCCCCTCATCGAAAACCACATCGGCCACGCCCGCATTCCCATTGGCGTCATTGGTCCCTTGCGGGTCAATGGCGGCACCGCGCACGGGGACTTCCACGTTCCCCTCGCCACCAGCGAGGGCGCCCTGATCGCCTCCTACAACCGCGGAGCGTATGCCATCACGCACTCCGGCGGCGCCGCCAGCATCTGCCTGACCGAAGTCGTCTCCCGCTCCCCCTGTTTCTGTTTTGCCACCATGGCCGAATCGCTGCGCTTTCTCAGTTGGGTGCTGGAACACTTCGAATCCTTCCGAGCCATCGCCGCCGGCACCACCCGACACGGCAAACTCACCGACATGCGCACTTCCTTGATCGGCAAGGAAGTTTACCTCATTTTCGATTTTTATACCGGGGACGCCGCCGGACAAAACATGGTCACCTTTGCCACCGACGCCATTTGCCGTCATCTGCTGGCCGAATCTCCGGTCTCCCCGGAACGTTGGTACATCGAAGGCAATCTTTCCGGGGACAAAAAGGCGACCATGCTTTCTTATCTCTATGCCCGCGGACGCAAAGCCATCGCCGAGGTGGAACTCCCGGCCAAAGTGTTGAGCCGGATTCTCCACACCAACGCCCGGGAAATGGTCCGCTACTGGGAAATTTCCTTTCTCGGCGGCACCCAAAGCGGCTCCATCGGCGTGCAGGGTCACTACGCCAACGCCCTCGCCGCCCTCTTCACCGCCTGCGGACAGGACATCGCTTGCGTGTCCGAAGCCTCCGTCGGCCTCACCCGCATGGAAGTCCGTCCGGATGACAGCCTTTACGTCTCCGTGGTCCTCCCCAACCTCATCGTCGGCACCGTCGGCGGCGGCACCGTCCTGCCCACCGCCCGCGAATGTCTGGACATGATCGGCTGCCGGGGAGATGGCGGCGCCCGCAAATTCGCGGAAATCTGCGCCGCCACCGTCCTCGCGGGCGAAATCTCCATCATCGCCGCCATGGCCGCCGGACAATTTGCCGACGCCCATCGACGCCTGGGCCGACCCCAGTCCAAAAAACCGGATACAACTCTTTCATGAGAACGAATACCGACGGGGAGCAGGGGGCGACGCGAAGCGTCTTTGGAGTGCGTGTAGCGAGTGCAACGAAGCTACCGCTTTGGGGCGAAGGGGGCAGGCAAGTGCGGAGTGCGGAGTCAATTCGGGGCGAAGGGGGAAAGGAGCGCCGATCTCCGCATCGGCACGGGGCGAAGGGGGAAAGAAAGCGAACGCCGAACATCGAACGTCCAACTTCGAACATCGAAAGAATACCGACGGGGCGAAGGGGGACGGGAGCGCCGATCGCCGCATCGGCAGGGGCGAAGGGGGCGGAGAGAGAGAACGCCGAACATCGAACGTCCAACTTCGAACATCGAAAGAATACCGACGGGGCGAAGGGGGACGGGAGCGCCGATCTCCGCATCGGCAGGGGCGAAGGGGGAAATGCGTTCATCACTCAGATCAAACCTCATAAATAAATCTATCCAAAAATAAATCGATCCAAATGCAAACCCCCGATCTACAGAAAGTAAAATTCGATTTCATCCGCTATGCGAATTGCTGGGAAGACGCCGACATCCTCTGCGAAGCCCTGCAACCCGCGCCCGGCAAGCGCATCTTCTCCATCGCCTCCGGCGGCGACAACGCCTTCGCTCTGCTCGCCGAGGGCGCGGAAGTCCTGGCCGCCGACCTCAATCCCGCCCAACTGACCGTGGTCGAACTCAAAGCCGCCGCAATCCGCACCCTGGAACGCGACGATCTGCTGGCCTTTCTCGGCATCCATCCCGCCTCCAACCGCCCGGAGACCTACCAAACCCTCCGAAACACCCTCGGCCCGGGGGCACGCACTTGGTGGGACACACAGCCGGACGCCATCGCCCGCGGCATCATTCACGCCGGAAAATTCGAACGCTTTCTCCGCACCTTCGGACAACGGGTCCTCCCCCTCGTTCACCGCCGCCGCACCATCGACGCCCTCATGCACCCCCGTTCACCCGAAGAGCGGATCACCTTTTACCGAAATACCTGGGACAACCGCCGTTGGCGCGCCCTCTTCAAAATCGCCATGAGCCGCCGCGTGTTGGGACGCGGCGGACGGGACCCCGCGTTTTTCCAACATGTCGAAGGACCCGTCTCCGCTCGACTGCTCTCCCGCGTCGGACGCGCCTTCGAAACCCTCCCCCTCGAGGAAAATCCCTGGCTCGATTACATCCTCCACGGCAATTTCACTCGCGCCCTGCCCCGCTACCTGCGTCCCGGCATCCTCGACGCCGTCCGCAAAAACCTCGACCGGCTCACCCTCGCACACGGCCCCGCCGGAAATATTCCGGACGCCGGCACGTTTGACGGTTTCAACCTCTCCGACATCTTCGAATATCTCGATCCCGACGCCTGCCGCGACCTCTACGGCGCCCTCCTGACCCAATCCAACCCCGGCGCCCGCCTGGCCTACTGGAACATGCTTGCTCCCCGCGCCGTCCCCGAGGCCCTTGCCGATCGCGTGACCCCGCTCACCAAACTCGCCGCCGACGGTTTTGCCCGCGACGGTGCCTTCTTTTACAGCGACTTCGTGGTGGAGGAGGTCAAATGACCCCCGACCTGTGGGCCGCCGCGGGCATCATCTTCGGATTTCTGACCATCCTCGCACTTGCAGAAATCTCCCGGAAATTTTGGCACCTGTCACCCGAATCCAGCCGGAAAATCGTGCATGTGGGCGGCGGTCTCCTCACCCTTCCCCTGCCTTGGCTCGTCTCCTCCCCCTACGTGGTCATGGGGCTGGCTGCCGCCAGTTCCCTCCTGCTCTTTGCCGGACGAAAACTCAAAACCCTGAAAAGCATTCATTCCGTCGATCGCCGCACCGGGGGTAGCGAATATTTCCCCCTGGCCATTGCCCTGCTTTTTATCCTCAGCCTCGACCAAAAATGGCTCTATCTCGCTTCCATGCTGGTCCTCGCCGTGGCCGACGCCGGGGCCGCCCTCATCGGCAGCCGTCACGGCAGGTTGCGCTATTGGGTGGAGGACGACGCCAAAAGCGTGGAAGGTTCCCTCGCCTTTCTACTCCTTGCCTGGCCCGCCATCCTCCTGCCCTCGCTTTTGCTCACCGACCTCCCCCTGCCCATCCTCCTGCCCGGCACCCTCATTGTCGCCCTGCTCGTCACCGGTTTCGAAGCCATCTCCACCGGCGGCACCGACAACCTCTTCGTTCCCATCGGCGTCTGCGTCATCCTCCCCAAAATCTCCGCCCAGCCCGTGGAGGAAATCCACTACCAACTTTTCAGCCTCCTGGCCATGTTCCTGCTGGGCGGAGGACTGGCTTGGCGCACGCGCACCTTTCACGCCGGAGGTGCCATGGCCATCCTCATGTTTTGTTACGGCGCCTGGACCCTCGCCTCCGAACACTGGGCCGCCGCCCCCCTGGCCGGGTTTGTCGCCTACGCCCTCGGACGCCGCCTCCTCCCCGCCCGTCCCGAACGGGAACAGCCCGTGCGCGTCATCATCGTCTTTCGCACCGTCGTCACCGCCCTCTTGCTGCTCATCATCGCCAACATGCACCACCTTCACGAGCCCCTCGCCCCGGCCTTCGCCATGGCTGTGACCGCCGCCATCCTGCAATCGCTCTGGAATCATTGGCAAGACCGACAACCCGGCCACCCCCTGCTGGAGATCCTCTACATCCTCCTCGCCCTCCTCACCCTCGCCGCCCCACTCGCCATCCTCCACGCCGCAACCCTCCCGCATCTCCTCCCCCTCGCCCTCCTGTTCGCGGCCAACGAACTCTATCGCCGCCAAAAACAAACCCCGCCCCCCGCCTGGGGCGCCTTTCAACTGTCCCTGACCCTTCTCGCCACAGTTCCCGCCATTTTGCTTTGAAAAGCGTTGCATTCCGTGGAGTTTTCAGGCTAAATCCAAATAAAAATTGGCAGTTTCGCGAGCGGCGGCTTTAGCCGCTGATTGCAATCATCCTTAAGACGGAACCAGACCGCTTGAGTAGAACCGAACGGTGGCTTCAGCCCCTGTTCGGAACCGTCCATGCTTCAGAGGGGGAAGGTTGCGAGCAGCGGCAGAAGCCGCCGCTCGCTGAGGGAGGGGCGTGAAGTTCCATACGGGAAAGTTTTGCGGGAAGCGGCTAAAGCCGCCGCCCGCTTTTCCAAAAAATGTGCAACCAGAATTTCCCGCGAAATCAGGAATTCACCTCTGCGGAACTTCCTTGGCTTGACGCGTATGCCCAACGGGGTCGCGTTCTTCCCGGTAGGTTGGATGAATCACTTCCCTCTGCGTTCTCTGCGCCCTCCTGTTCAAAAAACCTGATTTCAGACTTGCGCTACCTTTGACTCTCATTTACCCTCTATTGAGAGTGAAATTAACTCATTACAAAAGATCGAAATCTTCATGAAAAACCTGAATCCATCGAAAATGTTCAAATATTTGTTCTATTTTATGTTTTTTATTCAGGGTTTTGCCTTTTCTGATTTCCAGCTGAAAGCAGTTTTATCTAAGAATCAAATTTCCCTTGGGATGGGTTTTGAAAAGCATTGGTTGAATTGTGATGGAAACGCTCAAGTTAACCCAAAATTAGGAGAACTGGGAGGCGAAGATGTGGCTATCGTGAGCGTTACCGTGTATGTTAGGAATGAAAATAATGAAAAGGAAACCTTGCTTCATCAAATACAATTAATTGATTTATGCACAAATTATGATGAAGGTTTGAAGGTGAATTTAAGGTTAGATCAAGATGCCAATCTCGTCCATGACGATATATTTATTACATTTACATTGGCTTCATCTAAGATTTTTTTTTCAAAAAATATTCCATTGGATAAAAGGGACTAACAGCCGAAAACGGGTCAACCCGTGCATTTTAACATTATCGCAAGTCGTTGATGTCGAATG
>JAFIGC010000200.1 GCA_020831635.1 Verrucomicrobiota bacterium
GCCCTGCAAATCCGGGGCGGACGCGGCTACGAAACCGCCACCTCCCTCGCCGCCCGTGGCGAACCCGCCATCGCCCTGGAACGCTTTCTGCGCGACAGCCGCATCAACACCATTTTCGAAGGCTCCAGCGAGATCATGCGGCTGTTTATCGCCCGGGAGGCTCTCGACCCCCACCTCAAAATCGGCGCCCCCGTGCTCAACAAAAAAATCGATGCCAAAGAGCGTCGGACCCTTGCGCTCAAAGCCTTCCGCTTTTATGCGGCTTGGTATCCCCGGCAATGGTGCCCCCTTGTTTTTGGACTCCCCGCCGACCTGCCTGGTCCCGTGCGCAAGCATTTGCGCCGCGTGAAGTGGGACAGCCAACGTCTTGCCCGGGCCATGTTTCACGCCATGGTCCGTCACGGACCCAAGCTGGAGCGGCAGCAAATGTTGTTGGGACGTTTTGTGGACATCGCCACCGAGCTGTTCGTCACCACCGCCGTCTGTTTGAGATGGGCGCAGCTCCAAAAACAACCCGATTCCGAATGGCAAAACGTATCCGAACTCGCCGAATATTTCTGCGAAAAAAGCAGGGTTCAGGTCAACCAACACTTCCGAGGCGTCCGCAAAAACACCGACAAAGCCGGTTATCGCGTGGCCCGATCCGTGTTGGAGAAAAAGCACCTGGCCGTAGAAGAGGGCATGTAGTTTTTTTTGTTGCTTGTTGAGGCTTGCCGGTTGGCTCACGTCAAAAGATCGGGTCTTTTTTGCCTCGTGCGCTGAACGGCCTGTTCTTTTCGCCAGGCGGCAATGGCAGCGTGGTCGCCGGAGAGGAGGATGTCGGGGACTTTGTGTCCCCGGTATTCGACGGGTCGAGTGTAGTGGGGGTGGTCGAGCCGGCCGCTGCTGAAGCTTTCCGCTTCGGTGGCGCCTTCGCCGCCCAATACGCCGGGAATGAGCCGAACGGTGGCATCGATCACCACGCCGGCCGCGAGGGCGCCATTGGTGAGAACGTAATCCCCGATGCTGATTTCCTCGTCGACCAGATGCTCAATGACGCGTTCGTCCACGCCCTCGTAATGACCGCACAAAAACACCAGGTGCGATTCGATGGCGAGGGCTTCGGCTTTGTCTTGGCTGAAGACTTTCCCCTGAGGGCTCAGATGGATGATTCGGGATTCCGGGGTTTTGACCGATTCGATGGCTTTGAAGAGCGGTTCCGGTTTCATGACCATGCCGGGACCGCCGCCATAGGGGCGGTCATCGGTGGTGCGGTGAACGTCCTCGGTAAAATCGCGGGGATTGACAAAAGAAAAGCGGACCTTCTCCAATTGAGAGGCCCGCTTCATCATGGACAGTTCCAGAAAGCCCGAAAGCATTTCAGGGAACAAGGTAATGACATCAATCCGCAACATGATTGCACCAAGGCATGGTTGGAACCATGCGGGGGCTAAGGCTCGATGACTTCGAACACGGCCATGCGATCATCCCGATGGGCGATGGCATTGATCACGGTGCGAATGGCGCTGATGGTTTTGCCGTTTTTCCCGATGACGGTGCCCACATCGATGGGGGCACAGCGCAATTCATAAAACGTGGTTTGATCTCCGTTGATTTCACGGAGATCCAGATCTTCCGGGGATTCCACCAAGGCCCGCAGAATCTCCAAAAGCACGTCGCGCATGATGGATTAACCGGCGTTGACGGTTTCCGCGGGCACTTCCGCATCCGCGGCCTGTTCGCCCGCAGCGGCATCGTTTTCGGACGCTTCTTTTTTCGGAAGGGTGTTGGCGTGTTCAATGGCGCGGGGAACGATGGAACGAACCGTGTCGGAGGGAATGGCGCCAACCCCGAGCCAATATTGGTAACGGTCATGCTTGAGGACCACCCGCCCGGAAGCGGATTTCGGGTCGTAGGTGCCCAAATATTCAATGGCCTTGCCTTCGTTGGGGTTGCGACCGTCGGCAACCACAATCCGATAAAAGGGGTTGTTTCTGTTGCCCATGCGCTTTAAGCGAATACGTACTGACATGTTTGATTTTCCTGTGTGATTCGGTTGAAAATTGGTATTCAGGTGGGGAACTCTGAAATAGAGCGGGCTTTTATAGCTTTTTTCCGGCCCGTGGCAATCCTTTTTTCACCTTTTTGAAGGGGAGTCGCAATTTTCAATTGCCATTCCCACGGTTTCAGGGTATGAATTTCCCGGACTGGGGCGGTAGCTCAGTTGGGAGAGCGCTGCGTTCGCAATGCAGAGGTCGAGGGTTCGATTCCCTTCCGCTCCACCAGTCTTTCTTCAATTTTTTATATTTCATTCACATTTATTCATCCGCAGGAGTCGCGATTTATGAAATTTTCCGCCCATACTCAATCCCTATTGGGGGTTTTCCTCATGACCTTTTTCACCACTTCCATTCCCTTGGGTTATTCTGACGAGGCTTCCGCGGATGATTTCCCTCCCTGGGCACCCGAAACCTATCCCGATCCTGAAGGATTTGCGGCCCGCGGCGAGATTTTGATCAAAGGTCTGGCGGACAGTGATCTTGGCACGTGGCGGCGCGGATTTTTCACCGGAGGCGATCCCGGCAAATATTTGCCATTGCACGCCATGGCCAAATTGATGCTCGATCCCGAGGACCCGGAACCCCGGCGGTATATGAATGACGACCGCAGCTATCGCGAGCATTATCATTTTGCCGCCTTGAATTGGGCCCGGTTCTATCCGATGTTCGGCGAAGAAACCCTTACCGAAGACACCAAGGAAAAATATGCCGCGCAAAAGCGTCGCGCCAATTATTTGACCCCCAGCGGCACCGAAAACCATAAAACCCAATGGTGGACCAGCGCGAACGTGCTTCCCCACTTTACCGGCGGGGGCACCAATCATTTGGGCAAGGAGGAAACGCTGCGGCGGGCCAAGGAAACCCTGCGCAGCTATACGCAGGGGCTTTTCTCCGCCGGAAAAGGGGAGTGGGATTCCAGCACCTATCTGATGTTCGATGCCCATGGTCTGTTGAATATTTTCGATTTTTCCCCGGACGAGGATGCCAGAAAAATCGCCCAAGCCGCCTTGGATTGGAAAATCGCGGCCTATGCCTTGAAATATACCGACGGGGTTTTCACCGCGCCCAACCAACGCGGGTTTGCCGCCGGTCCTTATCGCAGCATCTCCGACCAGACCGGTTATGTCTGGTGGGGCGGCAACAAGGAACTCACCCCCGCGGATACCCGCGGTTTCCGTTACGCTTTTCACGCGGCCACCTCCACTTGGGTCCCCGGACGGGTCATCAGCAATATCGCCAATCGCAACATCGAAGGCCTGCCCGTCGAGCAGCGCAACACCAAACCGAATTATTGGCACGGTCAAAATCTCACCCCCCGGGCCGGCATTAGCCACGAAACCGTTTACATCGACAAACGCTTTACCATGGGTAGCCTTTGGAATGGTCATGCCAGCCAACACGCCCGCTTTCAGGTGGTGGTCTCCAGCTCCGAGGGCGGGATCGTCTTTACGGGCGGGCATCCGCGGCGTTCGGACCACAACAACATTAAAACCGGCATCGGCTATTCGGACGGCAATGGACGGTACCTTCAGTCGGCACAGTCCGGGCCCGTGTATCTGGCCATGGCCCGTGCCCCGGAAGATGAAGAGCACGACTACACCTTTTTCCGAACCACATCCGATCTCGAACCCCGCGCCCTTGGTCTTTGGCGCGTGTACGACGTGGAGGGCGTCAGCGTGGCCGTCCGCCCGATCCTCGACGCGGTGGAAGCGAGTGAAACCCCCGAAGACCGTCGTGGCAATACCGAGCCGATTCTGAAGTTTCCCGGACGCAACTCCGGTTTCGTGGTGTGGGTTTTGGAAACCGATGACGCCCTGGAAGACAAGCTCGCCGCCGTGGAGGTGGACGCCTCCGAGTTCGAGGAGGCCGGCAAGGTGTCCGTTCATGTCCCCGACGTGACCCGGATCGAAGCCCGCTTCAATCCCCATCCCGAAAGCTATTTGCATGGAAACCGCGCCGCGCACACGCTCATTGACGGCGAGGAAGTGGACCTGAGCACCTGGGACATTTACGGTGGACCTCTCCTGACCCAAACGCCCGGCGTGTTGACCGTGAGTGATGGCCGCGAGACGTTCCGAATCGATTTCACCGGGGATCTGCCCGTGTACGAAATCCTCCCCTGATTTCAAACGGGACTTTTTCTTTTCCCTGAAACCGTGAGATCTTTGCTTTGAATCCGCACAATCTCATGGGCTACAAGGGATTGTCGGGAACGCTCGACAGACCGCATGGGTATGCCTCGGTTCCCGACAATCCCTTTCGCTCCATGATTTTGCACGCCTTCTTTGCAAATATCTCACGGATTCAGGTTTTCATTTGAGTTCGCTTTGTTATTCGGGAGGACATGCAAATTTTGTTGTCAGGCTATTTGGGGCAAATTCATTTCGATGCCATGCAGACGCACCCAAACGTCCGGGTTTCTTCTTCCGTACTTCCCGAGACCATTTGGACGGCGAATCTTCTCGGGTTTTTCGTAGCCTTGATGATTCTCTGTTTCGGTTTTTACAAGCGGCGGAAAAAGCACTTGATCGACGATCTGCCCACCAGCAAGGTGGATGGCGTTTTCATTGGATTGGTGGAACTCAAGGGCACGGCGGAGGCCGAACGACCGCTGACGAGTTACTTGAAAGCCTGTCGATGCGTGCAATACGAATGGAAGGTGGAGGAACATTGGCGAAAAACCGAGACCGTGTATTACAGGGACAAAGACGGCAAGCGCCGCAGTCGCACCCGAACCAGGTCCGGGTGGCGGACCGTGGGCCAGGATGCGCGCATGATTCCGTTTTATCTGAAGGATGACACCGGGGTGATTTTGGTGCTGCCGCGCGGTGCGAAGATTGAACCCGCCATGGTGTTTTCCCGGCAATGCCGCAAAGGGGATCCGTTGTATTACGGAAAAGGTCCGCGACGCGGGGTGCCCAACAGCACCGGGAGACGGCGCTTCACGGAGCAGGCCATTCCTTTGCATCACCCTTTGTACCTCGTGGGCAAAGCCCGGGAACGGGATGACGTGGTAGCGCCGGTGATTGCCGCCAATCCCGAGGCCCGTTTGTTTTTAATCAGTACCCGCAGCGAAGATCAAGTCAGCGTTGGTTTTGCCGCCGCGTATGTGTTGTCCTCGATTTTCGGGGGGGTGATCATTCTGCTGGCCCAGTTTTTCATTTGGCACGAGCACCCGCAAGCCGGGGAAATGTTTGTCCGCTACGGCTGGCCTTGGTGGCTCGGGTATGTTTTCGCTTGGATCGTGGGGTGGTTCGTGGTGACCTTCAACAGCTTGGTTTGCGTACGGCAGCGGATGTTGCGGGCCTGGTCCACGGTGGACGTGCAATTGAAACGCAGGGCCACCCTGATTCCGCGTCTCGTGGAAATTTTGCAGGGACTCAAGACCCATGAACGTGCGGTCCACGAAGCCGTGGCTCATTTGCGGTCCCAGGCCGAGGCCACGGAGCCGGGCAAAAGCGGGCCCGATCCGGTCGGGTGCCGGGCGCAGTTGCGGATGGTCGTGGAAGCCTGCCCTGAACTGAAATCCGACAGGGCCTTTTCGAAATTTCAAAACGAACTCAGTCACACCGAGGAACGTATTGCCTTGGCCCGGAGTTATTTCAATGAGGTTTGCACTTTCTACAATACCCGCCTGGAAGTTTGGCCGGATTCGCTGCTGGCCAAAATGGGCGGCTTTCAAATTCATCCCCTGATCCGCGCCGAAAACTTCGAACGGGCCGCCGTAAAGATCGATTTGGCGGATTAAGCACAGATAGTTGCAGGCTTTTGCACATTCCGATTGATGAAGTTTCGTGAATCAGGCATAGGGTAGGCATATGACCACTTTGAAAAATCTAAAATTTACGCCTTATCTCATTCTGTCTTGGGTCTCCGTTGTCGTGGCCGCCGTATTCATCCTGACGGCAGATGCGCCGTGGACCTCTCGTGCCGCCATGGGCGTGGCGCTGGGAATTTGGTCGGCTTTCATGTATCGCTTGAAAGCTTTTGTACCCTTGGTGGCCCTGCTCATGGTTTTCGCCGCGCGCGGGAGCGGGGGGGTGCCTTCGGTGACCGGAGAACCGCTCATGTTGTGGGGCGTGGTGTTGGGCATGACGGGTCTGGGGCTGCGTTTGGTGCGTGGGGACCTGTACAGCGCCCTGATGTCCGGGGTTTTGTGGGCGGGCATGGTGCTGTTGATTCCGGGGCTTGCTCCACTGGGGGTTTTGGGACTGCTGGCCATGGCGATGTTGCACGCCGAGCATGGTCGCAAGGTGTTTTTCCCGGGGCTTCTGATCATGATCGGCGGACTCGCCTACGCTTTGCTGTCCGGAAACCTTCCCGAGGATTTGATCCGGTATGCAGATCCCGAATCGTATTCGGAGTTGGGTCAGGCCTTTTTGGAACTGTTTGAGTCACCCTCCCTTTGGGTTGCCGTCCCCTTGGTCGGCGTTTTTGAGTTGGCGAACGGGCATCCGCAAAACCCGAAACGAGGATTTCAACATTTTCCTTATTTCGGGGGCTTGCTTTGTTTCCTTTTCCTGCCCCCGGAAACGGCGCTGGGCCTTCTGTATTTTATCGCATGGCCTCTGAGCGCGGTGATGCTGACCCGATGGATGCTGGCCTTTCCGATCGTCAGGAAACACGTGGACTCCCCGCTTTCGCCTCCCGCGCATCCGCTGCCCGACAATTCCTGGCACACGACCTTGACCGTGGTACTCGCGGGCACGTTGGCTTGGTTGGCTTGGACAAATGGCTTGGAAACCTTTCGGACGAACGAACCGGTGACCCAAGTGGAGGCCGCGTTGTTTGCCGGCGAACCCGCCCACCCGCTTTACGCCACTTTGGAAGCATGGTTGGACACGACCCGATTTTCACCGGGGTTCTGGAACCGGATTTTATCCGGTCTGGGTTTTGTCCTGGGGTTGGGGATGACCGTGCGCATGCTGTCCCGTCAAATTGGGGTGAAATTCGCGCTTGCGGCTTTGATTTTGTTTGTGAGTATTCCCGGATTTGGGGCGAACTTGTTTTCGGCGGGTAGCGGTTCCATGGCCATCTGGTTGATCCTGATGGGGCTTTCTGCGGTGATTTTGGAAGAGGATCAAACTTCTTGGATGCGCGGAGGGTTTTTGCTCGGACTTGGGGTTTGGTTGCATCCGGTGTGGTTTTTGCCGACGCTGGGGATTTCCATTGGGGTTTTCGAAGTCTTCCGGGCAAGGTCGAACCGCGTGCTCATGGGGCAGGGGGCCGGTCTGGCATTGGGCTTGGTGGTGATGCTGTTTTGGGACGCGGCCTGGGTGGCCAGCCTGTTCTCCTCCGCTTTTTCCCGGACAGTCCCCCTTGAAGACGCGGCCATTGGAGGTGGGGTCCTGTATGCCTCCTGTGTTTTTCTGGGCGGTCTGGCGGCGGTCATTTTCTTTGGCGCCACCCGGAGAGGCGTGGGCTGGTGGGCATTTTTGTTCGCATTGCCGGCCGCGCTGGCGGCGCATTTCTTTTTCGAAGAACCGGCGCGGGCCCTGGCCCCGTTTTTCGTCCTCGGGTGCATGGGGTTTGTCAGGCTTCCGGGTCTGATGGATGTCCGACATCCTTCCGTATATCAAACCGTCCTCACCGCCCAACTCCTCTTGTGGTTGCCGCTGCATCTGAGCCAGTATCTGTTGGGGCTTTGAAAATACAACCTCAGCGGATGTAACCCTTTGTCTGAAAATTTGTTCCAGAATTTCATCCAACAGCGGGATCTTCTTTTTCTTCTGTATCGACGGCTTCCCGTGGTTGGTCTTTCTTTCTGGCCGCGTCTTTTTGTTCCATTTTTTCACGCATGTCGGGATGGAGCACGTCTTCGAGCACATGGCCGGTACAGGCTTCGATGCCTTTGATGAGTTTGAACAGGGCGACCATCATGATGACCATGCTGGGGAGGACGATGACGGGCCAGCTCAATGCGGTCATGCGTCCGATTTGTTGATTGAAGAGTTCGGGGTCCACTGAAGATTCAGCGGTGACAATGATACTTGCGAGGATGAAATTGAGGACGGCGCTGACGAGGAAAGATGCCACCAGCCAGTAGGTGCAGACCAACATGACCTGATCGAATTGTTTGCGGGTCCCTTTTTCGTCCAGCGAGGCTTCGATCAAGGTCACGTCAAACATCTCCGGGGAGTACAACACCCGGTGGATAAAGGGTTTCTTGGATTTGGCGGTGGCCAGAATCACCAAGCCGAAAAGCAGGGGCACCGCCGCTTCTTTCACCGCGATCCAGCGGGAGGGAATGTGCAGGAGGCCAATGACGCCGGTGATCAGGACGCTGACAAAGCCGATGACAGAAAACAGGTTGACCTTATCGCGGGTCACATAATCATATATCCCGTAGCTGACCGGGAAGGCGATGGCGATGATCAGTACAAAGGCGGACGGTAGTCCCAGCCATTCGTCACCTTTGGTAAGAAGAACGGAGGGGAGGATGACGTTGAGGGCAAGATTGATCCAGAGATTTTCGCGTTTGGTTGTACTCATGTCCCTGATATACCCGGATTTCAAGGGAATGCCACCGAAAAAGGACCAGCAACCCTCAACCCATAACCCTCAACCCTCAACCCACAACAATCAACCCACAACCCAAAACCCACACCCCATAACAAACACACCTCAACCAAAAACCATA
>JAFIGC010000201.1 GCA_020831635.1 Verrucomicrobiota bacterium
ACTCTGGAATAACCCCTCCTAAGGACTCCACGGCATTTCCCCTCCTCTCCCTCCGAAAGGGTAACGAACACCGGCCTGTTGTTGGGCCGGCCGTACCGGTCCGGATCTGAATCGGCCGCCACGCGGACATGCCGGTCATGCATGGTGTAGATCCGGGCCTCTCCAGGGGGAATCACCACATTCGTCCCGCCATCTGCGTCCCGGATGTTGAAGCGGAATTCACTGTTGCCCCACTCAAATCCGAATTTGGGCGTCCACAGTTCGTTTCGGGGTTGAATATGGCTGAAATTGGACGTGTTCGGCGCGGACCAGTTGGGATGCCGCACCTTGAGACGAAACCAGAAATCCCCCAGAACCCCCGTTTCCATCTGATACCCTACCGACCAAGGCTGGGCCGGATTCATGCGAATGGGCTCATCATAGGGATTCCACAACACCACCGCCGGGATCCAGTGCATCGCCACATTCGGCCAGTCCACGGTAAAATAACTCGACAGCACAAACTTCGCAATGACGGGCGCCACCTCGCTGGTGCCTTCCCAGCGACGGTAGGTGAGCAAGGCCCCGCCGTTTTCCCGGCGCTGACGCAGCGTGTTCCAGGTCAGCAGATTTTCCCACGGGGCCCCGCCCGCGTCCCAAAAAATATCCATGTCGGTCATGGGCGGAAACATTTTGGTGCGGAAACGGGAATCCGCCTGATCCGCCCGCAACGTAAACACATTCATCGCCTTCCAGTGCCGGTCCGGTACGGTGGGCGGCTGACTGGCGGGCAAGGCCTCCGTTTCCTGGCGCCACCGGTCAATCCGCGCTTCCTGAAACGCCAGCAGTTGACTGTATTGCGTTCCACCCGGACGCCCGTTGGAATTTTCCTCCGTTTCCCGCAGCACCGCCGTCAAATCCCGTTTGAGCCCCCCGCGCCGCGTGTTGGCAGGCAACCCCAGACTCTGCAAGGTCACATCGTGAAAAAACCGCTGGGCAAAATCGCTGTCCCCATAGCCGGTCATGTTCAGTTGCGAAGTCCGCAAGGACCGCTCCAAAAATTCATTGTGCACCCCGCTCCCCGGGTCAAACCCCGGCAACACCCGCTCCGTAGCCACCCGTTGTGTCGTGGTCGCCCGGGCGCGTTGGTCCGCGGACGCTCCGGAGTCCCGCAGGGGATCGATCAGGTTGATCTGCGCCTTGAGACCCTCATCGGAGATCCAGAACGCGTACCCGCCCAGCCGATCCGGACCGGAACCGCGCACCGGAAGTTCCGGTGCCGCCACCCGGTCGTCCACGGAGGCCACCGAGCCGAAATCCACCAGCGGCGCATACCCCGCCCGCACGGTCCCATCCTCTTCAAAGGGATCAAACGTGCTCAAATCAAAACCGACATTCTGATCGTAGGAAAGAAAATATCCCAGGGTACGGGTGAACAAAGGATTGAAACGCAATGCCCCCCCTGCCCCGTCCGGACGGTACGCGGCCGCATCCAGCGCATGGCCAATCCTGCGCCGCACCGCCGGCTCGCCGCTCCCCACATTCGCGGGAGCGGTCACCCGTGTATCCGGTCCGGCCAGCTCCTGCAAGCGGGCCACGGCCATTTCCGCCCCCAACCGCGCATGGGCACGGGCCTGAAGTTGTTGCTGGTGATTGATCACCGTACGCAGTTCCATCCGCACAATGGTGACAAACGTAATCACCATCACCAGAAGCAGGCTGATCACCAGCAAAGTCACCAACAGGGCCGAACCTTTCTTGGCATCCATACATTTTCGCATCGGAGAAAACAATTTGATCTTGATGTTCATATACCAATCGTACACCGCCAAGTCGTTTTAATATACCCATATACGGGCATATTGTTTTGCTTTATGCGACATGATGTGGCGAAAATATGGAGGCGGCGCATCGAAAGCTATGGGGGCGGCGCATCCTGCGCCGGAATCTTCAGAACATAGATAGCTCATCGCCCCATCTGACTTCAATGCGGAAGACGCGAACGCTTGGCAATGGAACCTTCAGGGTCGCGGAGAAAGATGGTTTTGAGGAGAACCCGGCGCAGGATGCGCCGCCCCCATATTTCTCCGCCCCCATACCCCCCCCCATGGCAACATCAGACCTTTACCAAAGCTAAAGCCGCACAATTGCTCTCGCCATGGCCCGGCCATGGGCCCGCGCGCCTTCCGCGGTCACCGCATGGCCCTCCACTTCCGCGTAGGGGAATTCCATGGTGGCTACGGTGGCGGTATCGGGTGCAACCGTGGAGGCGTATCGTCCAAAAGAGGATGCGGGGGTAAGTGACCCCACATTCCATGCCGTGCCGTGCGGCAGCGTGTCCGCCGCGCGATAAGGCAAAGGCCCGCGCACTTGGGTCACGATCAAGCGGGCAAACCGCATCTGCAATTCCGCGCGTCGGGAATCGGCGTGGCCGACGATGTAGATGTGCTCGTTCCACGCTTCGCGCACCCAAGGACAGTGCAGATCCAACGCCAAGTGCAAACGATGGTCGCAGGCGTTCGCAAACAGGTCTTTGATGGCCTCGGTTTCCGGGTGGACTGGAGGGAGGGGCCCATAATCCCGATTGTGATCATGAGGGGCCCGTGACTTGCCTTGGTCTCCCGCCTGGACACCGTCAAAATCCACTTGGGGCACCACTTGGAAACACCATGTCCGCGCCAAGTGTTGTCCGGTTTCATCATCCGCCAACACCGCGTCGAGCAATCCTTCCAGGACGAAAGAAGCCAAGGATTCACAGGCATGATGGCGACAGGTGATGACGGCCTGACGGGTTTCTTTCCCAGACAAATTGCCGACGCGAAGCAAAGGCACGGAAGCGCCGGAGCGGGAACGACACAATTCACCGCGCGACAACGAGGGATGACCATCATGCACGGCGAGCCACGCATCCAAATCGTGCCGGGTATACGGGATGGACAGCGCCAGGCGCAGCTCGTCGTCCTCACCCGCCTCCACCTCGAACTCCCATTGGCTTGGGTCATATTTCGGAACCCAAGCCCAACTGCGGCCTTGGTCCCGACTGACCACCGCGCCGCGAACCGTCAGGGTGTGTGGTTCGCCCATCACCACCCTCAGCCGCTGGCCCTCACAGCCGCGCACACGAACATGCCACCAAAACCACGGCTCGAGGGTGGTTCGCAGGTCGGGTCTGAGGCGGATGACAGAGCCATCAATCGCGTCAATGACGCCATTTCCGGCGGGAATGTTTGTGTCGACAGTGATGGCCATGTGTGGTGCTATGTTGACGGGTGATATGGAACCTTCAAGATCAAAGAGAAAGATTTGGTTGAGGAGCACCCGGCGCAGGATGCGCCGCCCCCATGGTCTATAGATGCGCCGCCCCCATATTTTTGCCTCCCCCAAAGTTTACGCCGGCCCCACCCTGGGCATGTGCACGGGCTCTTCCGCCATGCGGGCGCGGTGAAAGGCGAGCAGCAGTTCCGCTTTCAGATTCAAAGATCCGGGATCGTCCCACAGGTTCCGCTGTTCTCCGGGGTCCTCCCGAAGATCAAACAGCTCGCCTTCATCGCTGTCGCGATGGACGGTGAGCTTATACCGGTCGGTGACGAAGCTGTGCATGTGAAAACGCGTGTAACCATGGTGGTTTTCGGTGATCGACCACTCGCGCACGGGGCCCTCCCCGTTCCAACTGGTCAGTTGGTTGACGCCCTGCATATGAACCGGAGCCTCCATCCCCACCGCCTTCAAAAATGTGCGGGGCAAATCAACCAGGTTTTGCAAATGCTCACTTTTCCGATCCGCGGGAATGTTTTCCGGCCAGCGGGCCAAAAAGGGAACGCGCAGCAGATCCTCGTAATGATGGATGGCTTTCAGACGGAGTCCGTGCTGTCCCAAAAAGTGGCCGTGGTCGGTGGTGAACACCACCAGGGTGTTTTCGGTGAGCCCCCGCGCATCGAGATGATAGAGAATGCGCCCGATCTGTTCGTCCATAAAGCTGACCATGCCGTAGTAGCAGGCAATGTCCTTGCGCAGCTCTTCTTCGGGGTAACCGCCGTGGAAGCCACGTCCATGGATGCAGCCTTGGTCTTTCGCGCGTTCCAGCCAGAAATCGAGATCATCGATCTCGGCGGCGTGTCGGTGAATGGCGGGATTGGCATCGTGTTCGCCCGATGCCACGCGACCGGGTTCCATGTCGGCGGGATCGTACATGGACGCCCAGGGTTCGGAAACGATGTAGGGCGGATGCGGATCGTGAAAGCTGGCCCAGAGGAAAAAGGGCTTTTGATCCGACTGCGCCCGGTCAATGGCGGCGATACTGCGTTCGGCGGTCCAAGAGGTGTAGTGCATCTCGGCGGGCAAATTCCATTTGCGGGGATCCTCATGCGTGTAGGCCTGGCGGCGTTCGGTGTCCCCGCCCATGTCCGGCAACTGGAAAAAGTCCGCCCAGTTTTTGATGCCCTTTTCCTCCATCCAAATGGCGTAATGCGCCCCCACATGGCCTTCGTCACAGTGGTTGCGGGTGATTTCAATGTGATCGAACCCGTACCAAGGTCCGTGGAACCCGCGCCAAAAGTCCAGATCCCGCAGCAGGGGCTGGCATTCGATGGAAGGATATTCCGGGGTGCTGACCAAGGGCTGAAAATGGGCCTTGCCGATCAAAGTGGTCTGGTATCCCGCCTGCGACAGGATGCCGGGCAAGGTGGGCAGATCCTCGCGCAGCTTGGTGCCCAGCGACCAGGCTCCGTGATGCGAGGGCATGAGCCCGGTGAGCAACGAAGCGCGGGTGGGCGTGCAGGTCGGATTGGGGCAATACGCCCTTGTAAAGCAAGTGCCTTCCCGGCAAAGCCGGTCCAGATTGGGCGTGTGGATGCGGGGATTGTCGATTCCAAGCGTATCGTAATGCTGCTGATCGGAGGTGATGAAGAGGATGTTGGGCGCGGATTTCATATGCAAGAGAGGGCTTGTATTCATTTAGAAGCGAAGGTTCAACAGAAACTTGTCCCTTTCGCCGACGGGGCCGGGGTTGGCCCAGGCGGGTTGCGGACCCGTGGGAAAGTTTCGCGTGCCGTTTTCTCCGGCCACCCAGACCCCGTGCTCATTGACGATGACCGCGCGGGCATCCGCGTTGGTGGTCCCGGTTCGCTCATCGTCCCCACGGAGGGTGGTGGCGTATTCATAACGGTTCAGGTTTGGGGAAAGGATGACGAGTCCGGGGCTGGTGCCGCCGACTTGGGAATCCGGCCAGGGTTTCCAGGCGTTGGGGGTGGTGAACATCCGGGCCGAGCCGGGCCCAGTCATGTAAATGCGCCCTTCGCTGTCGCTGGTCAGCCGCACGGGACGGTTTCCGGAAAGCTTGGGGTGTGGCGGACTTTGCGGACTGCCCCCGCGGGTATATTGGCCATTGCGGTTGCTTTGCCAGTACCAGCCGTTCTTGAGGGTGCCGTCCTCGGGGTCGACCTGTCCGATCCAGCCAATCATCAGGTTCCCGGTGTCGCCAATCAGTTCGCCCTTGAACCGGTAAAGGTTGGATCCGTGTTGAATGGCCGCGACGTAAAGATCCCCATTGGCCGGGTTGTAGATGAGGTGCTGGTCGATTTGGTCGGGCGTATGGACGCTGTCGCCCTCCTGATAGAGATTGGTGCTCCAGACCAGCTCGCCGTCCTGCGTGTAGCGGGCCATGATGAGGTCGAAGGCGGGAAAGCGCCGGTCGCGTCCCTTGACAAAGTCGTACTGCAGACTCCCGGTGACCACAAAATCACCATCGGGTAGAAACACGATGTTGCCGCCCTCGCGAATGCCGTATAGCCACCAACGCACCGCGCCCCACCCATTGGGTCCGTCGTACGCATAGGCCTGCCCCACCCCTTTGGCATAAAATTCCCCGATTTGTCCGGGGACCTTGAACTCCGGGGTGCGGACATCGAAGTTGATGGCCCAGAAATCGTCATGTTCGATGGAGCTTTTGGCAAAGGTGGCGTGCGATCCATCCGCATTCAGCCGGATCACATAGGCGCGCGCGCCCCGTTCACGCCCGCCCGCCGTAAAGTACACGCGCCCGTCTTGGTCAATCGCCAGACCGCGGATGGTTTCCTGGTTGGGCCCGCCTTCCTTCATCCAGAGGACCTCGGAACCATCCGCGGCGATGAGCCCCACCACCGAACTTGCACTTCCCGAATCCCATGGCACTTCGTCTCGCAACCCGGGATAGCTCTTGGCACGGTCCAAGACCCGACCGCCCACGGCGATGGTACCGTCGGGACTCAGCGCCAGCACTTCCGGGCGGATCAGATCCCCGCCAAAGGTGGAAATCCACAACAGTTCCGTGCCGTCGGCGGAAATTTCGGCCAGGAAACCAAAATTTTGGCTGCCACGGTCATCCAGCAGATGATGCCGCTGGCGGGCGGCGGCGGGAATGCCGTCCCGCGTGGGGAGCATCCCGGAGATGATCATATTGCCGTTTTGACGGGCCACCATGTCGAAAATTTCCTCCTGACCCCTCCCGCCCCATTGAAAAGCGGTGATTTCCGCTGCCGCATCCATCTGCCATCGGCTGGCGTTTGGAGGTTGGCTTTGCGGACCCTGTGGCGCGCTGGCGACGATTTGGCTTCCGCCACCGGCGGCACGGGCCAAGCGCGGAGCGCCGTTCGTTCCTTCGGCACCGCCCCATTGACCTAACGCGAACCATCCGCCGCCACCCAAACCGAACAAAACCAAAAGCGCCACCACAATTTTACCCATGGGGCTTTTTTGCGGCTTTTTCAAAGTGGGGGCCACGGACGAGGCTCGACGCGTGCGGGAGGGACTGCCCCCGCGGGTTATGCGGGAGGAAGGGCCGCCGGCAGACGAGCCAGCCGGCCCCCGGCGTTTGATGACCTTGCGTTTGCCCCCACTGGATTTGGAGACCGAGGAGGACACTGGCTCCGGAGAAGGAACTTCCATGGAAATGTCACATTCCGGGCACTGAATCACCTGACCGGCGAGCGCGGCCGAGGTTTCAAGGACGACATCGCATCCGGGGCAGGCAAAAGAAATCGGGGGAGTGGATTCAGTAGACATGAGGGTTTTTCCTTTGGGCGGTCGTTTCTATTTGGGTCGGGAACAAGTCATTCTGTCAGTGGTTATATGCAGTCTACCATGATGCCCCCCCTAGATCTACCCCTTATAGGGCGTGTTCTTTTGTTTTTTGCGACATGTTTATGACATCAGGGTCTACCGGGAGGCAAAGCTTCGAGCAATCTTGGAAACGAATTAGAGATGCCGCTTTGCGGTGGCATTGCCGAATACATGGCCTTTTCGTTTGGCCGTGGCGAAAGCGGTAGCTTCGTTGCACTCGCTACACGCACTCCAAAGCGGCTGCGCCGCGCTCCTTACTCCGGGGGTATGCAGCGCCGTTCTTCCGCCGAATTCGTCACGTAGCGACATCCGACGCATAGCCGTGGATTTCAATCCACGGAACGACGCCAATCTATCGAGGTGCGCCGCGTAGCGTCGCCTGATTAAACATGTCCAAACAGAAAACCAACGAACTTGAATTCAACACCATATGGAAATACCGTACAATCAATTTTCAATTCGAACAGAAATAGATTCACACTTTTATATCTGACATCCAGAAAATAAAAGGTTTTCACCCCATCCGCATTTTGATCTACGTTTTGGTCTATCAGTGTGGTCACATACCCTTTCAAAAAATCCTCCATGGATTTTCGGTGCAAACTGGCATGATCGGCACTGTTTTTCCTTTCAAACTCCTCAAATATATCGGAAAACCGAAGGTTTTCATCTACCAAATGCATGTTCAGCAGGGATGGGATTTGATCCGCAAGCGCCTTGCTCCATTCGGCGCAGGGTGCCGCATCCTCCTGCTCGATCAAGCCTGCATATAATTGTATGAATTCATTTTTCGACAGTTCGAATATCTTTATGTTTTCCCGATCTTTCACTAAAATGATTTTGTCGTGCAAACGAAAATCCGGCAGCGACAGAAGATCTGACCGCATGTTGGGGAGAATCAGGACGGAAAACTCAAGGTGTTCATCCGCTCCGGCCAGATCCATTTGCTGTACGGAAAAATCATGGGTTCGATATCGAGCATAGACCCAATCGGACAATTCCTCGTTTACATCCACGGGCGAATCCACGTACAGAATTTGAACAAAGACCAAAATCATTACGGAAAACATCAAAGCCATGAGCATCAAAATAAAAATATTTTTGGAAATTTTCATGCGGTTTTCCGAGGAGATGGCAGTCTTCAAGCGCGATCAGTGAATTCACTGAGGGCAGTGTAACCGAATGTTTTGGTTTGTGTCGAGGCGAAAGAGCCATTGAAAACCATCAGGCCCCAATTTATAGAGCTGAGTATTACATTCTAAAACGCAGGATGCGGGTTCGTGTGGGGGTGCGAATTCCCGGGGTTTCACCCCGGTCTGACGAGTGGCATCCCGTTGGGATGCAAATTTTTGAAACGTGACCATTCCTGTTCGACCCCAACGGGGTCACACTCGTCAGCCCGGCGGCAACGCCCCGGGACACGAATCCCCGCCCTTTGCCGACCCCAACGGGGTCGCACACTTCCTCTTTGTCGTGAGCTTTGTCCCAAAATTTGCTGGGTTTCTTTCTTGGAAACGAAATAGAGATGCCGCTTTGCGGTGGCATTGCCGAATACATGGCCTTTTCGTTTGGCCG
>JAFIGC010000202.1 GCA_020831635.1 Verrucomicrobiota bacterium
CATTCGACATCAACGACTTGCGATAATGTTAAAATGCACGGGTTGACCCGTTTTCTGACCCGTTTTCCTGTAAATCAACCGGTTTCCGAGCGTCGGAAGAATTTTTCCAGAGCCTTCCGAGCGTCGGAAAACACCGGGAAGGCGCGGTGGGGGCAGAGAGGAATGACACTAACTTAAGGGTCTTTTGAAACGATTTTTGAGGTTGCCTTGGGTCGGAAAACGCCCCCGGCGGGCTCGTCCCGCCGGAGCGTAAGACCTCTGGCTAGACAGGAATCTCCTTGTATTCCCCGGCCCCTGCCGCCTTGCGCGGCAGGTGAAGAAGTCTCCCACGGAGCCAAGAAGCAAGGGACTTATTCACCTGCCGCGCAAGGCGGCAGGGGCCTGGAGATGGACAAGCTTACCCGGTCTAGCCTCAGATCTGATTCACCATGCGGGGCAAGCCCGCAGGGGTCTGTGGTTTCAGTGTTTTGACCGCGCCTGTACTTTCAATCGACCCTTAAGTTAGTACCATTCGACCCATGCCCTTTGTCCACTCTCTGGAGTTAGAAGAACTCCTTCGCGATGAGGGACGTACATTTGACACGGAACGGATGCTCTGGCTGTCCGGGGAGGTGGACTGATGCAAAAACAAATCCGATGGATTTTGAAAAAAGATTTTCTGGCCGCGCGCACGGCTTTGGCCATCGCCCTTCCGGTCCATTTTTTGATTGAGCTTGGCTTGGCGCGCGTCTGGATCTCGAGTAGAGGGTTTGTGGCACAGGTTGCGGTTTGGGTCTTCTTGGTTTGGGTGTTGTCGGACCGATTTTCCGAAGATGCCCGCAAAGAAGATGGAACCGCCTGGTTGTCCACCCGTCCGGTCCACAGGGGACATGCCGCCCATGCAAAGGCTTGGTTTGTGACCCTGGTCCTCTTGGTGCCGGCTTTTTTGATTCGCTTCATCCTCTCGCTTTCCCTGAATCAGGGGTTGGCGAATGCGGTGATCGTGGCGTTCCATGGTCTGCTTCCTTTGATCTTGTTGGGATTGCTGATGCTGATGATATACCATTTCCGCGGTGTGACTTGGTATACGGTTCTGACGCTGTGCGTGATCATGACGCAAGGGATTCTGTATGGGCTCCGAACCGAACCCAGACTGATGTTGGAAAGAGCGCCATCGCTGCAGGCAATCCTGCCCGATACACCGGCGCCGCATCCGTCCGTGATGTTGGATCCTTGGCTGGCCGTGGAACTGGAACCGGAGCGGATATTGATCAGCTCGGGTTTTCGTACGACTTTGTCCGTTCAGAGTGAGCTGTACAACTTGGATGTAGGTGTGAACGGTTCTTGGGGAACCAGTTATTTGAATTCACAAATTTCCGCGGAATCCTGGTACTGGTATTTTCACCGACGGTATCCGATGAAAAACGTCCATTCGGACGTGATGCACCCCCCTTTGGTTCATGCGACGACAAGACGGCAAGAAGGTCAAGATGACCGGGGTCGCAAGGAATACAAGTGGGTGAATGCGAAACTTCCCGAAAATTTGGACGGCCAAAGCTTGGAAATGGAGGTCCGGTTGGCGATGAAAATTGGAGAAGGGCGTCCGGTGTGGGAAGGGCCGATTTCCATGGAAAAATCGAGCGTTTCACGAGGGATTCGCGTCCAGGCCAGCCAAGGAAACAACAATAATATCGTATTGGAAATTTTGGGGCCGATCACAGCGGGATTCACGGGCGCTTCAGCGTATGTCAATTGGTTCCAGGCAGGCGCCGGGGTGGTTCTGGAGTCTATGGACGGAGAGGATCTCCTGGTATTTCCCGCGTCCGTTCAGCAGGAGCAAAGTGGAATGCCGGCCTTTTCCCGGCGGTATCGGTTGACCTTGTACGGGGCAAACCCCTTTTTTGAGGACAATCAAACTTGGAATGTCAGCATCCATAGCGCCCATGCGGTGTTTTCCGGCCGTGTGCGGAAGGGTGTGCCGTTGGTCATGCGAATCCCCAGGGAGCAGGTCTTGACCGAATCGTTATCCGCACATGTTCCGGGCATTTCCCTGACCAAGATGGCCGCCCGGTTTTCACCGAAAGTTGCGATGCCAAACGAGGTCGATCAGACGCGGACATCGGCGCCCAGTGAATTCGGACGGCAGATGGACCGGCACATCGGCTTGAGAACGATTGCCCATGGGCCTGGAACCGGGCATGTGAATGAGCGGCAGTACCCAAATCATTTTTGGGAACTCCGAAACGTATATGATCCATCCAATCCAGAACATATCCACGCGATTTTGCATCGCTTGCACTGGCAGCCTTATCTGTTCGATTGGCTTCCGGAGGCGGATCGGGAAGAAGGTCGGCAACGACTGAAAGAATCCCTGCGGCAACGGCCCGTCTTAAACCCAAAGGCCATGCTTCAGCTTGCAGAGAAGGACGCGTTCGAAGACGAGGAAAGCCTGCGTGGGCTCGCCTGGTGCTTTATTTATTCGAATCGGCTCGATTATTTGCGTTCGGAAGGCGGGACACATCGGATCGTTTGGGCGCCGCGCTACCCGGTGCGGGCCTTGGATTTGTTTCCAAAACCTTTGCGGGATGAGGTTTGGGAAAAAACCTGGCCCCGGGTGGCCCAGGAAATCCTCGCGGATGTCCGGATTGCGGTTTCGCCTGATTATCTGCTGGAAGCCTTGCGTCGCGATTCGCCGCGGGCATTGCAGGTTTCAGCGGTCTATTTCAGGAGAATCGACCGGTTGTGGATTTCACGCTACGGCCATCACCAGGAGTTTTTGGAGGAGCTGATGGCCCTGTTGATCGAAAAAACCAGGTATTCCGGGGATCCGGAAGGCTTTGTGGAATGGTTTCAGGTACATGGGATCGCTAGGTTTGCGGAAAAGTAGTGCGCATCACAACAATCGAATTCGCACCCTGGCAAAAAGACGGCTCTGGTTTGGCAAATCGGATAGGGAGACGTGAACGATTTCCATTTCTCCGTTGGGTTCGACCACCCAATCCGGATTGTCGATGGTGGTCCATCCTTCCGCCGGATCGACGGTCAAGTCCTCAGTGATTTGCAATTCATAGGCCAGATCCGAAGGGGCGGTCGCTGGACGTTGGAAGCGCAACCAGATGCTGCCATTTTCGGGATCGCGTACGATCATGGGCAAATCCGTGGCGGTTGGCAGGGCTCCCGGTTCAATGCCGTGGGCGTAACGGGCCAAATTGGTGATGCCGTGATTCCAAGGGTCGTCGAGCGGGTTCCGGTCGGTGATTTCGGGGGGAAAATGGCTGACCCATTCCGCATATCCGGTGGCTGAACCCGGACGCAGCCACAATTCGTCCCCCTCCTGTTCCACCTGCCAGCCCGAGGGAGCTTCCACGGATGCGGGATCGTAGTTCAAAGTGCCGTTTGCGGTCAGCAGCAGATATTCGGATGCTGTCAAATCGACTTGAGACGTGACGACCAAGGTGCCCTGAAGGGTCGCATCCCCGGCGACGGACAGAGGTTGGGCGCCGAACCAGTCCAAGTGCAGCGTGCCGGTGATATCGGCATGTGCAATTGAAAAGGTCACGCCCTCCGGTGGGAAAAAACTCGCTTCCGCACCCGGCAGAACGATGAGGTGCAAATAATTGCCGGTATTGTCGAACCAACTGTTTGCTGATTTGGCCTCGGGGAAGCTGTTGATATTGGGGTCGGTGTAAAAACGGACCCCGCCTTCTTCCACCTGCATCGTAGTCCCGGTCCCATAGGCTTGGGTTCCTGTAATGATGAAATCGGCCGGTCCCGACTTGTAAAAGGTCACGTTACTGTGACCACGCGTACTGAAGCCGATGTTCACGCCATTATGCCAATAGCCCTCAAAAGTGAAATCCTCTTCGGTGGTCAGCCGCCAATCCTTGGTGAAATAAATCCCGCCGTCGTAGGATTGGGGATTCTCCCGGACAATCCAATTGGAAGTCTCCGCGCCCGGGCCTTCGAAATTCCAGAGACCATGGTGGGTGTAACGGGTGGGAGCGCCGGTGTATTTGTGAATGGTTGCGAGATTTTGGGAATTCCTTGTGATGACGGTGGCGCTGTCGGTCCGCCAAGTGGAGAGTCCTCCTACGGGTTTCACGTAATACCCATCACCGGGGTCATCCTCCGATTTGGCATATGGGTAGGTGTTTTCAAAAACAGAGGGATCCGCCAAATCGGCATTGAAATCCGCATGCATCTCAAAAATCGCAGAGGCATCCTCCGCGAAAACCCGGAAGGGACGGGCGTTGACCAAATCGGGACGATTGTTATTGATCCGGGCATTGGGGCCAATGAGCAGATGGCTTCCCGATGCCAGTTCAATATCGAAATCGTCTCCAAAGGCGTCCATCTTGCCATCCAAGGTGAGCATTCCGGTTCCGGCGGCGGTGACCCGGACTCTGGACTGTTGGTTATTCAACAAAAGTTCCCAAGATACGGTTTGTGCTTGAGACCCGGCAAAGGTCACGCCTGAGGTGTTACCACCACTGGTACGGGTGAATCGTAGGATCCCCTCGCCGGAAGTCGTTCCCTGTATCTGCAAATCCTGATTGCCGCTTCCGATGCGCACCTCTGCGCCATCGGGAATCTCAAGATGATGGACGATGACGTGATTGTTCACGGTTACGGTACCGGATGCAACCACCGCATTACGTCCATCCGTCCAGAGCTGGGCCGGATCGCTCAGGTCGGCATTTTCATGCCAATTCGCCGTCCCGGTCCAGTTTCCGCTGCCTCCGCCCCAGTAAAGGGTTTGCGCGAAAAGCGGGTGAACCAAGAGCAATACAAACAATAAAAAAGTCCGAAATATATGCATCGTGTCTATTCCTTTGCTAAGCTTGTACATAAAGACGTATATGATCGAAGCATAAAAACAAAGCATTAATGTCGTAAAATAGCATAACACCGAATTTTTAACGAAAATAGGCAAGGGACTGCAGATCTACTGCGGCTGTAGCGCGACAGTCCCTGTCGCGAACGGCAAGATTATCGGCAAGGGACTGCCGATTTACGCCCCCCACTCCATGGACGCGCGGGCGTTTTCCATGTGGGTGGGGTTGCCGGTGCGTAGGGCGAATAGGGCGTATTCGACCGGATTCGCGTTCCAGCGTTCGATGATGTGCCGTTTCATGCCGGGCCACACCTTTCCGCCCGCGGCCTGATATTGATTCATCATGTTTTGCAGAACGGATTCGCCAAAGGCGGCGTGAAATACGACGAAATCCTTGCAGGGATCGTCCATGGAGGCTTCGGTCCAGTCGATGACCCCCGACAGCGTGTCGTGGGCGTTAACCAAGGTGTGTCCAGGATGGAAATCGCCGTGAATGAAACGACTTTCCGGGGGCCAGAGCTTGTCATTTTCGATCCAATCCCGCCACCGGGCCCAGCGCGGATAGGGGACGTCCAACAATTTTCGGGTTTGATCCATGTTTGTGGCCAGGGTGTCCCGCACTTCGGCGATGGAGGGGGTGGCGAAGCCTGCGTTTTGTACGTCGGATCGGTCGATTCCATGCAGGCGCACGAGGAAGTGGGCCACACTGGTGATGTAGGCCTGCGGCGGCGCATTGGGGTCGATGTGCCAGACGTAATCCCCGAGTTCCGGGTCAATGGTCCCGGCCGGAATACCTTCCAAGGCCACGTAGGCCACCATCTCGTCGGTCACGATTTGCCAATTCGGGACGGGAACCTGCAGGCGGGTTTTGACCAAGTTCAAAATGTTGCGCTCATGATGCAACCCCGGAATCACGTCGGTTCGACGCGGAAAACGAAGGACCCAAGTTTGCTCGTCCGCCCTGGATTTTGCCAGGGTGGTAATGAAATCGAGGCCGGAATCATCCAACTTCAGAACATCCGTCTGCAAATCGAAGCCGTGGCGGGCGGCGATGCGGGGGATTTCGGAAAGTGGCAGGGTATGCATGATTCAATGGTGTAAAGAATATAATCCCGGAAAGCAAATCCTCTTTTTTAGGGCTGGGGCGCAGGGGAAAGGAGCGCCAATCTCCGCATTGCCGGGGTGAAAGGGGAAAAACGGGCGAGGAAGACCCCCTGTGCCCCAGCCGGTGCGGAGACCGGCGCTCCTGTAGGGTTCCGTATTACGGGGCAGAGAGGGAAAGGAGCGCCGATCGCCGCATCGGCTGGGGCGAAGGGGGCATGAACGAGAACGCCGAACATCGAACGATAAAGGGCAGGGCCGAGGGGAAAGGAGCGCCAATCGCCGTATTGGCGGGGCGAAGGGGGAAAAACAGGCGAGAAAGACCCCCTGTGCCCCTGCTGGTGCGGTGACCGGCGCTCCTTTGGGATTCCGGATTTCATGCCCTGATTTCTTGCCCTTTGTGAAGGAATGTTTACATTGGTTCTGAACATGCGATCTCCAGCTTTTTTGAAAGACCCCACTTTAATCACCGCGCGAGGCCGCGTGTTGCGCTTGTGGAAGCCGATGGCGGGCTGGACTATTTGCGTGTGGTTGGCTTTTTTGACGGTGTTTTCACCTTTGGGCAGCCACATTTTGGGCATGGAGATTTTTCGCGGCGGCGACCCGGTGGTGGGCAACGCGGATCTGTTGGAATGGATTTTTAGCTTGCGGGGCGTGTTTCATCTCATTCTCGCGGCATCCCTGGGGATTTTGGCGGCGGTGGTGCGCTTTACGGGGATTTTCCTGATCGTGACCTGGGATTTGGAGGGGCATCGGCATTCTTTGCTGCACATCATGCGACTGGTATTCCGCACTTTGCCGCGCCTGTTTGTGCTCTGTGTGTGCGCCATGGTCGTGGTATTGGCGTGGATGCTGCCCTTGGCTGGGGGGCTGGCTTTGATTTATCGGGTGTTTTTGGGGGACTACGACATCAATTATTATTTGACCGTGCTACCCCCGGAATGGTTGCACGCGCGCATCTTTGCCGGATTATGGGTACTGGTCTGGCTGATGGGCGCCCTCTTTTTGTTGGGTCGGCTGTTGCTGATGTTGCCCGCCTATTTGACTTGTGACTACCGGCTGTCGGAAGCGATCAAACGCGCCTGGCATTTGGCCAGGTCCCGATGGATGCGTCTGTTGAAACTCATGGCCTGGGTGTTGGCGGGGGGCACGCTGGTGCATATGGCCTTGGATGTTCTGCTGTTGTTTTTGGCGCGTTTTACACTCATACGGTTCGATCAGTTCTTTGAATCGGTTCGTCCGCTGGTGGTGGCTTCCGGGGGGTTCGTCATTTTGTCGTTTCTCTTGTCCCTGGTGGTGGGATTTTTAATTTTTTCCATGGGGGCGACCTTATTGACAGGCTTCTATTACGAGGAAACCTCCCTCCATCGGGAGTCGAAACCGGAAGCGAGTCTGCATGAAATCGGCGTGCATTTGGGACGTAAGCTCGTTCCTTGGTTGCGTCTCAGACGGTTTGTGCCGCTTTTGTTGGTGTGGGTGGCCCTAAGCGTGATCGCCAGTCTGCATGGCCTGCGCCAGGTACCCGAAGTCGGAGAGGTTGTGATTTCCGCGCACCGGGCCGGACCGCCCCCGGCCCCGGAAAATACCCTCTCCGCACTGGAAGCGGCGATTGCGGCGGGCGCGGATTATACGGAAATCGACGTGCAACTGACACGCGATGGCCGGGTCGTGGTCGTGCACGACGAGGATATGATGCGGGTGGCCGGCTCCCCGCTGAACGTGACCCGCGCCACCTTTGCCGAACTGAGGGAACTGGTGCAAGTGCCCGACGATGGTTCCGACCCGGAAATGCGTCGGGTGGCCACGCTGGAGGAATTTTTGGAACGGGCGGATGGGCGCATTCGCCTCATGGTCGAACTGAAATATTACGGGTTTTCCCCCGAATTGGGGGAAGCGGTAGTCGAGATCATTCGCGAGAGCGGCCAGGCCGACCAAGTGGTGCTGATGTCGCTGGACATGCCCGCGATCCATCAACTGCGGGAATTGGCGCCGGACATGGAGCTGGGGTTTGTTTCCGGGATTTCGGTGGGAAATTTGAGTCGTTTGCCCGTAGATTTTCTCGCCGTGAGCCGTCCGGCCGTGAATCCCCGTTTCCTGCGCGCGGCCCGGCGGAATGAAATGAAGGTGCACGCATGGACGATCAATCGCAAATCGCGCATGGTGGACTTGCTTTTGCAGGGAGTGGACGGCCTGATCACCGACGACCCCGCGCTGGCCCATCGCGTTCGGGAGGAATTGCAAGGCATGACCCCCGTGGAGCGGCTTTTGCTCCGTTTCGTGGCGCTGGTCACGGAGGATGCTGAATAAAGGGGGGTAGAATGAGCCCGTTCGGAACGATTTTGGGAAATTCAACCACTGATCACACTGATTTACACTGATCTTGGGTTTTGGCTTGGGTTTTGTGAGGGCGAAGGGGGACGGGAGCGTCGATCTCCGCATCGGCAGGTGCGAAGGGGGGATTGCCTTGCCTTTTCCCGAACTTTGTCTTGAGCTTTGTCTGAAACTTTGTCCGGAAGAGTAATTGCCTGTTGCTATATTGAACTTGGAGGAGTGGCATCCCGTTGGGATGCGGGTTCGTCTGGGGGTGCAAATTCCCGGGGCGTTGCCCCGGTCTGACGAGTTGGACCCCGTTGGGGTCAAATTCATCCT
>JAFIGC010000203.1 GCA_020831635.1 Verrucomicrobiota bacterium
TTTACCTTTGGCTCCGCGTATCGCACCCTAAAGGGCGCTCGAAGACTATCCGACTAAAGTCGGGACTTCGGCCCTTTCCGACCCTCTCCAACCGGTCATTCTCGGTATAGCAACATTGCCAACATTGCAACAGGTATTTTTTGGCACAAGTGGCACAAAAGAAACGCTCTGTTTGTGTGCAACGGTTGTTAAAGCGGTAGCTTCGCGGAGCTCGCTACACGCACTCCAAAGCGGCTTCGCCGCGCTCGTTACTCCGAAGCAACACTGCAACTGGTAATTTTCCCCACACTTTGACTTGATTTTTTCAGCGCAATTTTTTTCAATGCCCTACAGTTTCACCCACAACAGGAGTTCCCCATGATCGCGTCATTTTCGAGAAGTTGGAAGTTTGCCAAAATGAGCTATGCCATGATCTGGCTTAACAAACGTTTGATCATCTTTCCCCTGGTCTCTACCTTTGCGGCCGTACTGGTGTCGATCAGCTTTTTCGTGCCCCTCTGGACCACCGGACTTTTCGAGCGCTGGGCCGCCGCCATGGGGGAGGACGCCCAAAACCCCGACGATGTGCTGATGTACGGCCTCGCCTTCCTGTTCTACTTCTGCAATTATTTTGTCATCGTCTTTTTTAACACGGGATTATTGGCCTGTGTGCTGAAAATCGCCAGCGGAGAAAAAGCCCCCGTCTCCTATGGATTCGCCTTTGCCGGCAAACGCCTGCCCCAAATTTTCGGATGGGCGTTGGTCTCCGCCGTGGTCGGGGTGATTCTCAAGGCCATCGAACAAAACAAAAAGGGGGGACGCTTTATTTCCGCGATTTTGGGTTCGGGCTGGACCGCGCTGACCTTTTTCGTGATTCCGGTCATTACCGTGGAAGGTTTGGGTCCCATTCAAGCCTTCAAACGGTCTTCCTCCATTCTTCGGCAAACTTGGGGCACCGCGCTCACCGGCAACTTTTCCCTCGGGATCATTTCGTTTCTGACCCTGTTGCCCGTATTGCTGATCAGCGGACTTTTGATTGGCCTCGGCGTGACCAGCGGAAGCGTTGCCACAACCATCGCCCTCATCGGCCTGGCCGTCTTCCTGGTGTTATTGTCCAGCGCCGTCTGCAGTGCCGCCGGCATGGTCTTCAAAAGCTACCTCTACAGCTACGCCACCGGAAAGACCCTTCCCGAAAATGTCAACCGCGCGGAATTTTCCAACGCCTTTACCACTGCGAAATGATTTTCGAAGAAATCCAGTGGAAATATCCGAAAATAAGCTTCGGTGGAAAAGGTCCCAGTCCCGACTTGAGTCGGAAGCCCAGAGGACCGTTTACGGTCCGGGATTTCAGAGCCGAAGGTCATTGAGCACCCATATTGATTTCTGTCTCCTGTCTCGGTTTTTACCTTTGGCACCGCGTATCGCACCCTAAAGGGTGCTCGATGACTATCCGTTCCGCAGGCGCGGGACGGGACTACGGCCCTTTCCGACCGTCGGAAGACTTTCAAAAACTTCTTCCGACGCTCGGAAACCCTACTTCATTCCGGCCCTCATCTCGAAGGCGGACGCCGATAGCTTCCGGGCGTGACCCCGGTTTCTTTTTTGAAGACGGTGGAAAAGTAATAGACGGTGTTGAAGCCGCAACGCTCGGAAATTTCGGCAATGGTCAGGGGGCTGTCCCGCAGCAGAGTTTTGGCACGGTGAAGGCGGGTGCGGCGGATATACGGATCTACGCCGTGGCCCAAGGCGTCTTTAAATCGCCGTTCCAAGGTGCGCCGTCCCAGTCCGGCGGCGAGGGCAACATCGTCCACGGAGATGCCCATATAGGCTTGTTCCCGAATAAAGGCCAGCGCCTTGGCCAGGCCCGCGTCCTCGGTGGCCAGCGCGTCGGTGGAGCGATCTGTCCGCACCGTGGCGGGGGGGAACAGTTCTTGGTGATGGCGGTCCATTTCCCCGCGCAGGATTTGTCCCAACAGTTCTGCGCCCCGGCGGGCCATGCGGTGGGCGTCGGGATCCACGCTGGAGACGGGCACCGGACTGGATTGCGAGATCAGTTCATCCGCGTCCACCCCCAGAATGGCCAATTGGTCCGGTACCGAGACGTCCATTTCCACGGCGGCCTGACAAGCCCGACGGGCGAAATAATCATTGGCGCAAAACAGCGCGGTCTGATGCGGGAGGGCTAGGAGAAAGGCCCCGAGCCGCTCACCATAGGGTTGGGCGCTCTTTTTTTCATTTGCAAACACGGGAAAATCGGTCCGGCCCAGCCTCGCTTGGAACCCGGCCAGCCGCTCGCGGCTGTACACGTGCGAAGCCACTCCGAAAAATGCGAAGTTTTTGTAAAGCCGCTCCTGAAAATACGTGGCGGCCATGCGGCCAATGGCCACATCATCCGGGCTGACCGAGGCCACGCTTGCCCAGGGAAGGTTGGAGGAACTGAGATTCACCACCGGGGGGGTGAGAGTCTTCAACAGTTTCCGGCCTCCCTCCCCCACGCCAAAGGTCAGAACGCCATCCATTTCGTTGATTCCGGGAAATGTGTTTTCCGACAATATATTCCCCCATCGCACATTCCAAAGCGGGGTTTGTTCGCGGCCAAAAGCGGTCACCCCCTGAATCAGACGCAGGGTGTGCATCGATTCCATGGAGGAATGCAAATAGATGGAAGGGCCTTGGTTCACAGTGTGAACCCGTATCATGTTTCCCTACCTGTCGCAATTTTATAATCCTCCCATAGACTCCCGTTCCCCCCTTCCCGCTTTCCGTTCCAATCCGCCGAATTTTTTTGAACAGGAGGACGCAGAGGGAGCAGAGGGGAATGGCGGTGTCGTTTCTTTTGCTTCCTTTGCTTGAAACGGTACCGCACCAAAAGAAAGCCCCGCGAGCTTGCCTCGCGGGTGAACGGCACCTGTGGCTAGCAGCGGCTCCACAACAAAAGAAAGAGCCCCGCGAGCTTGCCTCGCGGGTGAACGGCACTCGTAGCTTCTTTCACTCAACACTTGACAAACCGGTCGATTCAAAACAAGCGTATACTTTATGAATGTTACATCCTCCTCTTCACCTCATGCCTATCAATTGCGGTACGCTTGGACCGCGTGGCCTCGGAAAACAAATAAGGGTCCCTTCTCATGTGGAGCCACCGTCCAAGAAAATTTGGCATCCGCCTGGGAGGCGGATGGCCTGCGACCCTTGGAATGGTCGGTTTCGGGTGAGCAAGTTCAGATTCTATTCTCCACGCGACCGGACATCCAACCGGATGGGATTGCGGCCCGGGCAAAGGGCCGTCTACAGCACGCCTTGCGCAGGGAGGGACATCCGGCTGAATTCCAACGGAACTTTTCGTTGCAGACTGTGGGCGCGCCGCATTCGGGCGATGTGGAAACGTATCTGCGGGATCAGTTGCAACACGGGGATTTTGCAGACCCTCGCTATCGGAATGCCCTGGCGGATTTAGCGTTTACAGACCCGACGGTTTCCCTGGTGGATGCGCGAAACAGCAAGAGCGGCCGGTATGTTTTGGCCTATCATTTGGTGTTTGTGACTTCCGGCCGCTGTCGGATGCCATGGGCCATTGCGGTCAAGGTGCAAGAAGCATTCCGGGAGGTTTCGGAGGCGTCTGACTGGAAGATCGCGAAGTTCTCTTTGATGCCGGATCACGCCCACATCGCGGTGCGGGGAGTGTCAGGGCTCTCTCCTCTCGGGATCGGAGAGCGGATGAGGGAGGCGACCTCCCGCAAGGTGGGAACTTTCGGATTTTGGATGCCGACTTGGTATATGGGGAGTTTTGGCAAATATGGCATGGGGGCGGTGCGGGCAAGACAACAGCTAAGTGAGTAAGGGCGGTGGTAAAGAAGCTGCGAGTGCCGTTCACCCGCGAGGCAAGCTCGCAGGGCTCTTCGAATGGGGAAGGCGTGGGGCTAGCCTCAGGTGCCGTTCACCCGCGAGGCAAGCTCGCGGGGCTCTTCGAATGGGGAAGCGTGGGGGCTAGCCTCAGGTGCCGTTCACCCGCGCGGCAAGCTCGCGGGGCTCTTTTCGTGGTGTGTGGCCAGCTTCAGGGCACTCACATCAATTCCGAAGCTCGGAAACGGGATTTTTCACGCTTCCGAACATCGGAAAAGGTCCTCGCGCGATTGGCTCGTCCGCGACGCGAAGCGTCTTTGGCGTGCGGTAGCGAGTGCAACGAAGCTACCGCTTTGCCCCACTCCGCATTCCGCACTCGTCACTCCGCACTCAAATAATGAGAGGCAGGTTTTTCATAAAGTTTGCTTCTGCCGAATCGATGAACTTCTCCAAAAAAAAGTTCGGAAACGGGACAAACCACGTTTCCGAAGGTAAAAGGTCATCGCGCGATGGGGCACGGCGGCGACCGCGTCACTCCGCACTCGAAAGCGGTAGCTTCGCGGAGCTCGCTACGCGCACTCCAAAGCGGCTTCGCCGCGCTCGTTACTCCGGACCGCACCGCCTAGCGGCGACGGTTGCGGAACAGGGCCAAGGTGCCCAAGGCAATCCCCAGCAGGGCGAGGGTGCCGGGTTCGGGGATGGCGGTGACGGAGAAGTCGTTGATGCTGGCGATATTCCCGTTGTTTCCAACCGCGGCGTCCCAACGAAACCAAACGGTTTCATTCGTATCAAGGGAAAGGCTGCCCAGGGAAGCGGAGAGGACTTCACGGTTTGCCGCCGCGCGCCCATCCAAGACGGTCCCATCTTCCAAATCGACAGGCAACTGGAAGTCCAGCGCGGAAACCGAGGTCCAAGTCCCATTGTTTAATGCAGTGGCATCGGTCGAATATGCAAAATCCAACGATCCCGTACCACCACCATGTGACCTCCATTGTTCCCCGGTATATTGCACCGTGAAACTCGAAAGGGTCGTTGCCGTGTTGTTTTGCAGGTTCACGCCCATGTATACGGTATTGTTCCGTTTCCGGGCACCGAGGGATCGGTTGCCGTCATTGAGCGGCCCAATGTTCATGGCATGTACCGAACCGTTGCTACCCGTGACATTGGTGTCCCCATCGCTGTCATGTCTGGTCGTCGAAAAATTTCCGGCGCTCGAGAGCACGTACCAGCCGGGGAGGGTGACATTATTGTCCCAACCATCCGTAACGGTGCCGTTGGTTGAGGGCGTGGGAAGGGTGTTAAAGTCCTGGGTGTAGTTACCGGTAAAGAGAATGGCACCGTGGGCGGTGGCGGCGGTCAGCAGCGAGGTTAAGAGGAAGGCAGTCAGTTTTGTTTTCATGTTCGGAGTCTCCTGTATTGTGATGCGAGCAAAAGCCACATCGGTTTATGTTTCATTGTACAGTATAGAGAGTTGGGGGAAGAAAGGATATTCAACATCGCGTAAATAATCTCGAAAATCGCGTCGTTTAAGGGTCTCGGTTGCTGGGATGCCGCAGCTACAATCTTGGGGCGGGAAGGGAAAGGAGAACGTCCAACATCGAACATCGAACTTCGAACGTTTAAACGTGAAGGTGGTCACGGACGAGGGTGTCGAGGGTGGACCAGTCGTGCCAGGGGTGAAGGTTTTTGTGGGGGACGGGCGGGGGCATGTGGTTGTTTTTGGGGATGTCGCGCCAGTAGGCCCGGAGTCCGGCGGCGCAGGCGGCCTCCAGGGTGCGGGGCATGTCGTCAACCAGACCGAAGGCGCCGAGGGCGAGCAGGGCCTCGGGTTTTCCGAGGGGAATGTCCTCTTCGTAGAGGACGTGTTGCGGGGCGGGATACTGATGCCAAGCGAGCCATTGGCTGGTTTCTTCGCGGCGGATGCGTTTGCGAGAGGTGATGTAGACGATGCGGACGAGACCGGCGTCCAGCCAGGCCCGCAGGATGTCCGCGGAATCCGGTGCGGGCGCGGGGAGCACGGCGGGATCGTCGGTCCAGAGGGCCAATGTGTCGTCGATGTCGATGCCAAGCAGGGGAGGATTCATGTATGAGCTTCAGGAGGGGGATAATATTTAAAATCGTTTCTTCCGTACTCCTAATCCTAATCTTAATCCTAATCTTAATCGTACTAAAAACCGAGGCGTTCGTCGATTAGGATTAGGATTAGGATTACGATTATGAGTATGAGGAAGATTCGGAAGAGATGTGATTGGATTGCGGATGTTATCTGTGTCAGGGTGCGGTGGGAGGATTGAGATGGGCACGGTCGGCTTCGGAAAGCTGCTCGATAGGAATGTCGTGTTCGCTGCCGTCAGCGAGGCGGAGGCGGACGGTGCCGGGTCCCCGGCCCACAAGGGCGGCCTGAATGCGGTGGCCCTGGACGTTGGTCCAGGTGCGGAGGGCGGGACCGGGGCGCTGAAACTCCCCGGCGGCGATGAGGATGCGCTGGGATTCGGCGGCGTAGGTGAAGAGTTGCATGGCCCGGGCGTAGGCCCGTTCCGCGTCCGCCCAGATGGTGTCCGATCCCATGACTTCCTCTTGCATGAGGGCGTAGCGATGGTTGACGCGGTCCTTGAGGTAGGCTTCCATTTCCTCGGCGCGTTCGTCGGGGAGGCGGCGGCGGTGATCGGGGTTGCCGAGCACGCGCTCGAGGGTGATGCGGGCCTCGCTTTCCTGAATGCCTTCGAGGAGCATCTCGAAGCGGGTGGTGCCGATGGCCCCGTCGGGGCCGGGGGCGGCCATGGCCTTGTTGTTGTTGGTGTGCATGCGGGGCCATCCGCGGGCATTGCTTCCCAGCGGACTGGTGCTGCGGCCGTCGGGCATGCGCACGACCCAGAAGTCGAGACCGAGGCCGGTGAATCCGCGCCAGGGTTCTTCCGTGACGGCGTCGGCAGCGGTACGGAAGTTGATGAGTGGACGATCGGGGCTGAGCAGGCCGAAGCGGATGCTGCTGATGCGGCGGAATTCGTTGTCCCAACCGCCAATCAGGGCGGGGCGTTCTTCGTGGCGGGTGCGGAAGGGTCCGAAGGGGGAAACGTAATAGGTGACGGTCATGTCGCCGATCTGCATGCGGTCTCCCCGCTCCCGGGGATCGCCGCGTCCGTGGGTGAGCAGGTACCAACCCACGTCGGGGGCGATGTCTCGGAAAAAGCGGACGGTGTCGGCATCGGGACGGCGGTCGCTGCCCACGCCGATGGTGAGCAGGGTGTCGTCCCATCCGAGTTCGTCCAGCATCGCCTGCGCGCCCTCGATAACCTCGGTCCAGAGGGCTTTGGTTTCCGGGGGACCGTACATGGGCACGGTGCCGGGGCTGAAGTTTCCGTCCTCATCCACGAAGGCCACCTCCAGTTCGTCGGGCAGTTCTTTCCCCCCGTCGGCCTGAAGGTGCAGGGCGGTTGACCAGACGACGATGGAGAGCGTGTCCAAAGGGCCGGCATGCTCGCCGAAGCGCTGGAGATAGCGGAAGGCATGGCTGTAGTCGGGACGCGGTTGGCCGTTCACCCTCCGGAAGGGAATGGAGGCGGTGTTGCCGAAGTAGCCGTCGGGATACACAAACAGATTAAGATGCCGCTGCCCCACCCGCCCCAACATGCGGAAGGAGGCTTCCATTTTCTCCAGGTGTTCGTCGGACCACAGGGGCACGTCGTAGTGCCAGGCCACCGCCTCCGGGGACTGGTAAAGGGAAACATGGGTGATTATCTCGCCGGGGTTTGGCATGACAAAGGGCGCCACGACCACCACATACGGCACGCGCGTTGGCTCCGCGCCACCGCCGACTTCGATTTCCCCGCGGTAGGTTCCGGGCGGCTGGTCGTGGGGAACCCGGACCGTCACCCAAACCGGAAGAAAGGAGGTGTCCCCGCCGGGATTTTCCTCGAGAAGCACGTCGAAATCGCGTGGGGTCCGTTCCTGACCCGACGGCCCGGTGGCCCCGTAGCGGATCTGAAAATGGTTGGGCGAAAGGGTTCCGTCCGGTCCGGTGGCGGGCGAGATCTGCAGGCTCATTTCCCGGAGAATCTCCGCGGAGGCCTCCACCACAAAGGGGGCGGAGGCGGTGCCGTTCACGGGGGCGAGTAGATTCACGCTTTCCGCCGCCCCTTCGCGGGATTCCATCCAGTCTCCTGTGATTTCATGCAGCGGATGCACGGGCGTGACCCGCACTTCCGCCCCGACGCAAAGCGGGAGAAGCAAAGCAAGACAGAATCGGTGGAGGAGTTGGGAGGTAATAAATTTTGTCATGATGAGAGAAAACATTCAGGTAAAAAATGATTTTAGCAGATGAAGGTGAATCTGTGTTTGCAATATAACGTAAATCATCTGCAATAATGCGACAGATTACCTCCCCCCTTCGCCCCTGCCGATGCGGCGATCGGCGCTCCTGTCCCCTTTCGCCCCTCCCTTCAACGTTCGATGTTCAGTCTTCCTGATTTCGGCGGAAAATGGGATGGTACATCTATTTGAACAGCGGGCGGCGGCTTTAGCCGCTGGTCGCAACCTTCCTCCACCAACGCATGGACGGTTCCGAACAGCGGCTAAAGCCACCGTTCGGTTACACGCCTGCGAAAGGTTCCGTTTACAGGAGTGTTGCGACCAGCGGCTAAAGCCGCCGCGCGCGAAGGGTCCAAATAAATTTCCGGCTGTTTGCGTCAGAAC
>JAFIGC010000204.1 GCA_020831635.1 Verrucomicrobiota bacterium
CCCCCCCCCCCCCCCCCCCCACCCCGAGCTACGACCGTCTGCCCCTCCGGGGCAATTAGATGAGGCCTTTCACGCTCCGGAGGAGCGGACGCGCTTAGCCCGGGGTGTGGAGCACCGAGTTCAACGAGGCGCGCCACACCCCGGGAAAAGGAAAGAAAATATGAGCGTCCCGGAGGGCCGCACGAAACCCGGATGTCGTTCCATACCTTTTCTGTATTCGCGACACCGATGCCGCCAAAGGTGAATTCCGCAAAGGATAGGATTTCATTTCAGAATGAGCTTTTTATAGCGGTTCAGGAGAACGCCATGATTTATGGCCAGGAGGATCATGATAAATCCGAGGGTGGACACGTCAGAAAAAATTTCAGGCGAGGCGGATACGATCCGATCCGAAAGAAACAGAATTCCGACCACAATTTGCAAGTTGATTGAGTTCAGAATCCGGGTAAAGTATTTTTGGGATAGGTTCTGTTTAATTTTCATGATCACTTTTATCCTGATAGCGTTCATGTTTTCCACTCAAGGAGCGGATGGTGGCTCATTCTCCTGGATTTTATAGATGACCACGAACCCATTTCCCGAGCGATTTACAAAATGCCCACTTGCAAAGGAAGTGCCTTCCTCCACGGGGGCGCTCCATTCAATCGTTGCACCGTTAACCCACGTTTGGAAAGTTGCGCCGACCCCGGGAAGGCTCTGTGCGCCACCTTCTACCCTGAAAGGGCCGTTGGCGTCGCCAAATTCATAAAAATATGTCTCTCCGGGAATCCTCTCGAGCTTTCTGGCTTCCTCCAGACTATATTTGTACACTGTACTTCGTCCGCAAGAGACAATGGTGAGGGTTGTTAGAATCATACATGAAAATAGGAGTTGTTGTTTCATTGCATTGAACATTTCAATTTATGGGTCGGAAGACACTTGTTCTTGTTGGATCATGCCGAAGATGTCAAACTCATATTTTACTCCCCCGGGCTTTGCATACCAGAAGAGGAGTGCGACCCCGTTGGGGTCGGCAAACGGGGGATGGATACCATTCCCGGGGCGTTGCCGCCGGGCTGACGGGTTGGACCCCGTTGGGGTCATGCGGACATGGGTTCCCTCATGCCTCTTTCGGTATCGCATCCCAACGGGATGCCACCCGTCAGCCAGGGGTGAAACCCCTGGTCTGTAGGGCCCCACACAAACCCGCATCCCAACGGGATGCCACTCTTCCCGCAGTTTCGTTTTATACACAAAATTGCAACAGAATTTCTTTTCTAGTGTTCCAGGATAATATTTTTCGGCACACGACTCCGAATTTCTTCCGCCAATTCATCCATCTTTTCGTACCCAATCAAAGGTGTTTTTGATCCCTTGTTAAATTGAATAATGATTTTGTTCACATGTGAACCTTGACTGAAAATGGCTACCTGTTGAATCGCCCCTGGTTCTATCTCGCAAAGACCGGATGCATATGGGAAGCGGATTGCGTCATCTGAAACGCTGACCGGAAACTCAGTTATATATCTCATTGCATGTTTTGCAGAAAAATACGCTGTTGCTCCACTTAATGCCGATGTGATGGACATCGTGAAAAACCAACCTGTCAGATCATCGCTCTGGTTAATCCATGTCATCAGACCAACTGTCAAAATGATACAGGTCACCATAATGCCGAGTCTACGGTATCGCTTGTGGACCTCTTCCTGTTTGATTTTGTAAATCATTGTTTTGTGTTTTGTACAAGTTACTGGTTGGAAGATCAATGTTTTTGCAATGAAAATCCCAGGGGTTCAATCGCATAATCGATTGCCCCGTTTCCGTGCGGCCCTCCGGGACGCCCCATTATTGGGGACGGATTCTCGGGGTGGGGGGGGGGGGGGCGTGGAACTCCCCTCCAAACCGCACCCCGAGCTACGACCGTCTGCCCCTCCGGGGCAATTTTTCATTTATCGGCAAGGGACTGCCGATCTACTGCGGCGGTAGCGCGACAGTCCCTGTCGCGAACGGATGGTTATCGGCAAGGGACTGCCGATCTACACGCCGCGTTCGTGTTCGCCTTGTTTGCGGAGTTCCCGTTTGTTGATTTTTCCGGCGGCGTTTTTGGGGAGTTCTTTCACGAAGCGGAAGCGGCGGGGGACTTCGTGCTTGCCGAGGTGTTCGAGGCAAAAGCTTCTCAGGGCGGCGGGGTCTTCGGAGATGTCTTCGGAAAGGACGATCCAGGCTTCGGGAATTTCGCCGTGGCTTTTGTGCTGAACCCCGATGACGGCGGCTTCGCGGATGCCGGGGAATTGGTAGAGGATTTCTTCGACGACGCGAGGATAGACGTTCATGCCGTTGACGATGAGCATGTCTTTTTTGCGATCAACGATATAAAAGTAGCCGTCGGCGTCTTTGTGGCCGAGGTCCCCGGTGCGGAACCAGTCACCGAAAAAGGAGGCGGCGGTTTCTTCGGGCTGTTTCCAGTAGCCTTTCATGACGCTGGGGGCGCGGACGCAAATTTCGCCGATCTCGTCGTCGGGCACTTCGTTTCCGGATTCATCGAGGATTTTCATTTCCACGTCGGGGACGGGAAAGCCGACGGACCCGGGGCGGGTCTCGCCGCCGATGGGGTTGACGCAGGTGACGGGGGAACATTCGGTGGGTCCGTCGCCTTCGTAAATGACTTTCCCGAAGCGTTCGGTGAATTTTTTCATGACTTCCAGGGGCATGGCGGCGCCGCCGGAAATGCAAAAGCGGAGGGAGTCGAAGTGTCCGGTCATTTCCTCGGGCAGGCGGAGGAGGACGTTGAACATGCTGGGCACGGCGGGGAGGACGGTGGCCCGGTGGGTTTTGATGGTTTCGGCCACGAGGACGGGGTCGAATTTGGGCACGGGGATGATGGTGCAGCCGTGGCAAAGGGGAAAGAGCATGCCGACCATGGCGGCAAAGGCGTGAAACATGGGGAGGGCGACGAGGATGCGGTCTTGTCCGGGGACGAGATGCATGGCGTCGCGGGTGCTGCAGGTGTTGTAGACGAGGTTACGGTGGGTGAGCATGGCGCCCTTGGGCTTCCCAGTGGTGCCGGCGGTATAGAGAATGGCGGCCAGATCTTCGGCGGGATTGAGCTTGGGGTCGGGCACGGGGCCGGTGCAGGCGGCGAGGGCGGACCAATCGGTTTCGTTTTCCCGGGCGCCGCCGCCGATGCGGATGACTTCGCGCAGGCCGGGGACTTGGGGGCGGATGGCGTCCACCCCGGCTTCGAAGGGGGCGAGGTAGATGAGGCCGCTGGCTTCGGCATCGTTGAGGATCCAGGCGAGTTCGTTGGGGTGGTAGAGCAGGTGGAGGGCGACGACGGTGCAGCCGGCTTTGAGGATGCCGAGGTGGGTGAGGGCAAATGCGGCGGAATTGGCGCAATAGAGGCCAATGCGGTCACCGGGTTTGAAGCCTTTTCCCGCGAGTCCGGCGGCGATGCGGTCGGAGACGGCGGCCACTTCCGAGAAGGTCCAGGTTTTGTCCGACTCCAATACGGCGGGATGATCGGGGTAACGGGCGGCGGCGGCGCGGGCGAGATCGATCAGGGTGTGGGTGTCGTGTTTCATGACGGATTGTTATCATGAAAGAATCTGCAAAAAAGATTTTTTTTCGCGGAGTTTTTGCGCCGAGAGTTGAGGGTGTCAGCGACGCCAACGGAAAACACCGGGATTTACAGCGATGAGACTCCGGTTCATAATCGTAATCTTAATCTTAATCTTAATCTTAATCGTAATCTTAATCTTAATCTTAATCTTAATCGTAATCGTAATCCTAATCCTAATCGTAACATCCGTTCCAATCCACCGTATTTTTGAACAGGAGGACGCGGAGAGAGGAAAACGAACTCGCAGTCTACCCAATCCCTTTACGAATTCCCTCCGTGCCTTGGTGCCTCTGTGAGAACCAATACCCAACAACGAGTATTTATTCTCACGGAGGCACAAAGGCACGGGGTTTTTACACAATTCTGGCTTTTCGGTTGCGGATGAAATTTGCCTTAGGATTAAGAGTAGGATTAGGAGTAGGATTAAGATTAGGATTAGGAGCAGGAGTAGGAGTAGGAGTGAGAAAGATCATCGGACAGGGCTCACACAAAGAAGTCGGAGGGGGTAGGAGGCTTCGCCGCGGATACGGGATACGATTGACAAAGTTCAGGACAAAGCTTGAGACAAAGTTCTTCCGAAACCTTTGTCGGGAACTTTGTCAATTTTGATCATATCCCTTCCTTGCCCGAGTGAGTGCGGGATTCGGAGTGCCCCCTTCGCCCCAGCCGATGCGGAGATCGGCGCTCCCGTCATTCACACTCCGCACTCCGCACTCCACACTCCGCACTCTAAATATGCCCTTGTAGTTTTTTGAGGCGGGTGGGGTGGCGCATTTTGCGGAGGGCTTTGGCTTCGATTTGGCGGATGCGTTCGCGGGTGACGTTGAATTTGCGTCCGACTTCTTCGAGAGTGCGGCTGTATCCGTCCTGCAGGCCGAAGCGGAGGGTGAGGACTTCCTGTTCGCGTTCGGTGAGGGATTCGAGGACGAGGCCGAGGCGTTCGCGCAGCAGGCTGTGGGCGGTCATGTCGGCGGGACTATCGGCGCCTTTGTCTTCAATGAAATCGCCAAAGCTGGTGTCTTCGCTGTCCCCGACGGGGGATTGCAGGGAAATGGGTTGCTGGGCGATTTTGAGGATGGCGCGGACTCGGTCGATGGGCATGGTCATTTCCTCGGAGAGTTCCTCGGGGGTGGGCTCGCGTCCGAGTTCCTGTACCAACTGCTTTTGCATGCGCATGAGCTTGTTGATGGTTTCGATCATGTGCACGGGAATGCGGATGGTGCGGGCTTGGTCGGCAATGGAACGGGTGATGGCCTGACGAATCCACCAAGTTGCGTAGGTGCTGAATTTGTAGCCGCGGCGGTATTCGAATTTTTCCACGGCTTTCATGAGGCCCATGTTGCCTTCCTGAATGAGGTCGAGGAAGGAGAGCCCACGGTTGGTATATTTTTTGGCGATGCTGATGACGAGCCGGAGGTTGGCTTCGACCATTTCGGTTTTGGCGGCCAAGGCTTTTTTCATCCAGTAGCGCAACAGTTCGTAGCGTTCCAAAAAGGCTTGACCGTCCATGCGCATGATGTCTTCGATTTCTTCCATGCGGGCTTCGGCGTCTTTGTAGGCTTTGGCGCGCTTGTTGGTCATGCGCACGGTTTTGCGTTTCAGTTCGATGTATTCGCGGTGGTAGACGTTGGCGGTTTCCACCAAATCCTCGATGGCTTTTTGCTTGAGGTAGAGTTTGGCGTAGCTGGCGGCCAATTTTTCCCGGGCGTTTTCAACGGGTTTTTCCAGCTTGAGGCGGTCTTCTTCGGGGGCGGCGCGCTGGTTCTTGTATTTTTCGTAGAGGGTTTCGGAACATTTGTTGATGTTGCCGACGATGCGGGGGAGGAGTTTGAAGTACTTTTCCCGGCTTTCCACGTGTTTGTCGTTGATGATGCGGTCGAAGCGTTCCTCTTGGAGTTCCAGGCGGCCCAGCAATCCGAGATAGGCTTCGGTGGAGCAGCCCATGCGGTTGAAGAGTTCGCAGGTATGGATTTCGGCTTCTTCGATGCGTTTGGAAATTTCCACTTCCTGTTCGCGGGAAAGCAGGGGCACCTGACCCATCTGCTTGAGATACATGCGCACGGGGTCGTCGAGCACATCCATTTTCTCGACTTTTTTCTCTTTGGCTTCGTGCTGTTTGCGGGCCTTGAAACCTTCGAGTTCATTTTTCTCGAGCACTTCGATGTCCATGCCCTTGAGCATGATGAGAGTGCTGTCGAGTTCCTCGGGATTGTTGGCGGTGGAGGGAAGCTGGTGGAGAATGGTGTCCAGAAGAACGAACCCGTCCTCGGCGCCCTGCTGAATGAGGGAGTTAAGTCGGTGGGAGCGCTCGGAACGGGGCATCTCCGGGGGCGGATCCTCGGCGTCCTCGGGGCGGCCCTTTTGGGCGGCGGCGTCTTTTTTCTGCTGCTCGGCGGCGGTGGCACGCGCGGAGGCGAATACCTCGTCATCACTCAAGTGGCTGTCTTCGACGTGATGGCTTTGTTTGCGTTTTGCCGGAGGCGTTTTTTTCTGTGATTCCTCTTTTTTCGGGGAAGCGGCGGGTTTGCCCTTCGGGTCGGCGGTTGTTTTTTTCGCCTCGGGCTTTGCCTTGGCCTTCGCAGCGGACTGATCGGCGGACTGATCGGCGGTTTTGGGGCTCTTTTTATCTGTCGAAGTCTTGGACGAAGCTTTGGCCGGGGCTTTTTTGCTTTTTGCGCTTTCTTTCTTGCCGGCAGCCTTTGCGGTTTTCGACGGTGCGACGGCTTTTTTCTTGCCGGTGGCGGTCTCGTTGGGTTGACTTTTCGTCTTGGGATTGGCGGGCATATAAAGTGATTTCCAATGATGTGTAGGGACGTGGAACGGCTGCGGGAAACTAACGCTTCCTTTGGTGGCGCTCCCGCATGAAAAATTGCCACGTACCTTACAAAAAAAAACCGAAAAAGTCAAGTGAACGCATGGAATTGAATCGAGGCCGGAAAAAACAGTGGATGCGCCCCCATGCCAAGGTAAACACCGAACACGACCAAGATACAGCCAACAAACTTCATGACAGGCCTTTCATTGGACATTTTTGGGCGGCTTTTCGGTAAGTCCTCAGTCCATGATCCATGTGCATTGACTCCCACCTTTCTGATTCAAAAAGGTGAATGGCCGCTTGATTCTCCGGGTGAATGGCAACCCGCCACTCGGGAGCGGGATGGCGTCGTTCCGTCATCCATTTGAGCATTTCCCTGGCAACCCCAATCCTTCGGGATTCGGGGGCGACATGGATTTCCGAGATGTGATGGAAAGCATATTCGGAACTGGCAAGATAACATCCGATCAATCCAACAATCCCCTCATTCACTTCCGCCACATAGACACGTCCATGGGACTCCGTCTTCATGATCGCAAGTTCCTCATCCTTCCAAGGGGACTCCAGCCATTTTTGAGACGCGCCGTCCTTAAACCACGTGGAGATTGTCGCGTTGTCTTTGTCTTCGAATGGCCTCATTTGATACATCGGTAGTATTTTCGCTGACGCTTATTGCCTCTTCATGATCATGGTTTCACCGTCCATCTCGATTTCCATGGATTGACGGTCAGGAAACGAGGCTTCAAAGGCATTGGTTGTGGTGAAACCCATCATGGACAGGCTCATTTTGAATCGACCATCGCTGAGCCTCGTCCAGGTACCGGAGACAGGCAACCCTGACAGACCTTTCTCTTGTGTTTGTTGAAGGGTGACCGTGGAATCTTCAAAAAATTCCATCCTCGTTCCATCCTCTGCCATCCAAGTCCCGAGAATTTTCGTTTCGGGGCTTTTCGAGCATCCGAATAACAGAATGCCGATGATCAAGGTGATTCGGGTTGTGACTTTATTCTTAATTGGCATCTTTGATTTCATTTTCAACTCCAGGACAAGCTGTATACCGAAATTCCCTATTTAAAAGATAAGTCTGGTTTCCAATCAAGAAAAATGAGGGGGATTTTGCCGGTTTTTGTTGACCTGACAACCCGGTGGTTTGATCGCAAATTCAAATGAGAGGGGTACGACCCCGTTGGGGTCGGCAAACGGGGGTGGATACTTTTCCCGGGGCGTTGCCGCCGGGCTGACGGGTGAGACCCCGTTGGGGTCAATCAGAACTCGGTTTGGATTTCGGCATTTGCATCCCAACGGGATGCCACTCGTCAGACCGGGGTGAAACCCCGGGTTTTGCATCCCCACACGTACCCGCATCCCAACGGGATGCCACTCTTTCCGGTTTGCAGGGTGCATTCAAAAGGTCCGTGTATTCAGGGTTTTCCGTGGTTTTATGTAGAACGACTCAGCCCACCAGACCACGTTCACGCGGTTCGGTTTGGCTGTCGGTTGAATTTTCCGAAGTTTCAATGCCAAATTTTTCTTTCATCAAATCTTCATACGTTTTGTTTTCGGTGATGGCGCGACGAACATATTCCGTGGTGTTGGCGATGATGGCATTTTCGATCCCCTGAAGGAAACAAAGAAAACCGATCGCCGCAGCCAGAAAAAACAGGGGATGCGCCGCCATGCCAAGGTAAATACCGAACACGACCAAGATACAGCCAACAAACTTCATGACAGGCCTTTCATTGGATTGAAGTCTTTCCGAGATAAAAATGTGTAATCATGTTGTAACTGATATAAAGGATATGGATTCATTCCAATCAAGAGAAAAGGCGGGGAATTTTGCCAGCAATCTGCTTCGGGTGGTGAGCTGATCGAACCAGGCAGAGGGGTGTCGCAGCGACTGACGTTCGCCGCTGGGCAAAAGCTTTTCTCTCAGTCGTCGCGACACCCCCGCGGCAAGCACGGGGGCGGCGTGAGCGTGGCTTGGGGCACGCTTCGTGCGCAGAGTCGTCGCTCCCCTCCGACAAGCGGAGGGGCGGCGGGAAGTAAGCAACAAA
>JAFIGC010000205.1 GCA_020831635.1 Verrucomicrobiota bacterium
CCGGCACCCACGGCCACGCCGATTCCGGTGCCGCCGCCGCCGCCTCCGCGCCCCACCCCCACGCCCCGGCCCACCCCCACCCCAACCCCTGCGCCGGACCCCAAGGGACCTCCGATGATTCAAGTGGAGCAGCCTTTGAACGGCATCGTGGGCAGCGAACGCGGCGAAACCGGACGCTATGGCAACGAAACCCCGCGCGAAGTGGAATTGCGGCGGCCATTCAAAATTGCGACCCGTCACGTGACCAATGCCGAATTCCGTAAATTTCGCCCCGAACACAACAGCGGCAGGTTCCGGAACGTCGATCTCAACAAAGACGAATTTCCGGTGGTGAACCTCACGTGGAACGACGCGGCCCGGTACTGCAATTGGCTCAGTGCCGAGGAAGGCCTGCCCGCAGCCTATTTTTGGGATGTGGATACCGAACGCATGCGTTTGGTGGATCCGCCCAACACCGGTTATCGCCTGCCCACGGAAGCGGAATGGGAGCGCATCGCCCGCGGCGGCGCCGAAAACCGCCTCTTCCCGTGGGGCCCCGGATTCCCGCCCCCCGACAGCGCCGGCAACCTGGCCGGCGAGGAAAGCGAGCCCCTGCTGCCCCGCTTTATTCGCGGCTATCGGGCCAAACATGCCGGACCCGGGCCCGCCGCCGACGAACCGCCCACTGCCTTCGGCGTGACTGGACTCTCCGGCAACGTCTCCGAATGGGTGCACGACGGCTACGAAATTCCCTCCGCCTTCGGTGGTCCCCAGGTGGACCCCACGGGGCCGACCAATCGGCCCTTTTACGTGATCAAAGGCGGAAGCTGGCGGGATTTCGCCCCCGCGGACCTGCGATCCGCCCGCCGCCGCTTCGGCAATAATCCACAAGTGGATGTGGGATTTCGGGTGGCCAGGTACGTCGAATGAGGCTTACCAAAGATGCTTGCGGGCGAAGGCGTGTCCGGATTCGGTCTTGAGGTAGTGGGAAAAGGACTTGGCCTTGCTTCGATGCGGGAAGGCCGCGTAAAAGGTCACCACCCAAGGCTTGTGGGCATTCGTTTCTTCGATTTTGCCCCGATTGTGCTGGGCCAGTTTGCCTTTCACGTTGGAGGTGGTGCCGATGTATTCTTTTTCAGGATCCTCCACGCTTCTCATGCGATACACGTAGTACATCCCGTGGTGTTTTCTGTGTTCGCTCACCGGCGTCCTCCGATGAGCCCGGAACGCCACAGCCAATAAAGCAGGGTCATGATGGAGGCCACGGCAGCGGCGAGATACGTCAGAAAGGCGGCGTCTAACACCGCCCCCGCGTCCGCCTGCTCGCGTTCGGTGACGATGCCGTCATTCACCAACACGCGTTTGGCCCGGGCGCTGGCGTCCCATTCCACCGGCAGGGTGATCAGGGTGAAAAGCACAGCGAGGGACAGCATGACGATGCCCGCGAGCATCACGGGTTGGCCAATGGGGCCGGCCAAAATGCTGAGGACCAAACCGATCATCAGGATGGGGCCGGCAAGCTGGCTGGAGAAGGAGGCGGCGGGCACCAACGAGGAACGCAGGGCCAAGGGCGCGTAACCTTGATTGTGTTGTAGGGCGTGGCCGGCTTCGTGGCAGGCCACCCCCAGAGCCGAGAGGCTGCGCCCGTCATGCACGGCCGGACTCAGCCGCAATACTTTTTTCCGGGGATCGTAGTGGTCGCTGAGAAATCCCGCCACCTTTTCGATGCCAACATCGGTCACACCCTCGCGGCGCATCATTTGGTAGGCCGCCTGGGCGCCGGTGAGCCCGCTGGAGGCCATCACTTTCGAATATTTCTGAAAGCGGGTTTTGGTCAAGTGGCTGGCGTACAGCGAAAGCGCCAACGCGGGCGCGGCAAACAGCAAAAAGTAGGGATCGATAAACATGTGAGCATGCTCCTTTGTAAAGTTGTGTAATCAAACTGAAATGATAAAATGGATAGACGCGCGAAACATCGGCTTGTTCAATCGATTCGTCAAGTAGATCGGTGAAAACCGGAGTCAGGTTAATTCTTGGATTTGCCCTTAGGCTTGGGGGCGGTGTTCATGGCGCTGAAAATGATCATGCTGCGGGGGTGGGGGGTGATGCTGGTCCCCAGGTGGCCGCGGTGCACGCGCTTGGCGGTGGTGTGCAGGCGCATGTTCCATTTGCAGTGCTCGGTGTCGGGCATGTGGAATTTCACTGCTTCCGCCGACGCGTTGAACAAAATCAGCACATCCTCTTCGTCCCGGGCCAAACCGGTGTGCCGTTTCAGCCCGCTCAGGCGCAGGCCAATGGCCTGGTCGTGTTCCCAGTCCGGTTCGCGGTGGTCGGGACCGTACCATTTGATGCGTTCGGCGGTGAGGTCGGCAGAACCCGCCGAGGGAAAGTGCTTGCAGCGCAAAAGGGGCAGTTCCTTGCGCAGGGCGATGAGCTTTTGGGTGAATTCCTGCAACTCAAGGCCGTCCTTGTCCGGCGTCCAATTCATCCAACCCAGTTCGTTGTCTTGGCAATAGGCATTGTTGTTGCCTTTTTGGGTCCGCCCGCACTCGTCCCCCATGGGAAACATGGGAATGCCCCGGGACACCATCAGGGTGGCGAGAAAGTTTTTCTGCATGCGCAGGCGTAGCTCGAGAATGTCGGGGTCCTTCGTTTCGCCCTCCTCGCCCCAGTTTTCGCTGTAATTGTGATTTTCCCCGTCCCGGTTTTCCTCCATGTTGGCTTCGTTGTGTTTGCCCCGGTAGCTCACCAGATCGCGCAGGGTAAACCCATCGTGGCAGGTAATGAAGTTCACGGATTTGAGCGGGCCCATTTTCTGATGGGAGTAGAGGTCTTCGCTGCCCAGCACCCGGGTGGCGAACAGGCTGAGCAGGCCCGGCTCCCCGGCCCAAAAGCGCCGAACCTCGTCGCGGTATTTTCCGTTCCACTCCGGCCAACGGCCCGAACTGAACGAACCGATTTGGTAGGCGCCGGCGGCGTCCCAGGCCTCGGCAATCATTTTCACGCCCCGGAGAATGGGGTCGTGGTCGATGGCCTCGATCAGAGGCGGACGCGCCATGAGCCTGCCATCGAGGTCGCGGGCGAGAATGGGGGCGAGGTCAAAGCGAAAGCCGTCGATATGATATTCGGTCACCCAATGACGCAGGCTGTCGAGAATGAATTCGCGGACGACGGGATGGTTGCAGTTGAAGGTGTTGCCGCATCCGCTGTAGTTGTGATAGCCTTGGGCCGAATCTTTGATGTAGAAGACATCCTCGTCGATGGCGCGGAAACTGTAGGTGGGCCCGTCGGGTCCGCCCTCGGCGGTATGATTGTAGACCACGTCCAAAATCACTTCCATGCCCGCGGCGTGGATGGCCTTGACCAAGGCCTTGAATTCGTCCACCTGCTGTCCCCGGTGTCCGCCGGCGGCATATCGTCCGTTGGGCGCGAAAAAAGCCAGGGTGCTGTAGCCCCAGTAATTGCGCAATTCCGAGCGGGGATCCTGGGCGTGATAGTATTCCATTTCGTCGAAGGCGAACATGGGCATGAGTTCCACGCTGGTGACCCCGAGGGATTTCAGATGCGGAAGTTTTTCGATCATGCCCGCGTAGGTGCCGGGCTGTTTGACCTTGCTGGAGGGATCCGCCGTAAAACCCCGCACGTGGGCTTCGTAGAGGATCATGTCCTCCCAGGGAATATTCAAAGGCGCGTCCTTGCCCCAATTAAACTGCGAATCCACCACCACCGCCTTGGGAAAGGCGGGGCCGGTGTGGCGCGGATCGCCGGGACGCTGAATCAGGGATTCGCCCCAATTGGGCGCTCCCGCCACCGCCGGCGCCCAGGGATCGAGCACGTATTGGTCGGCGGGAAACCGGTCGCTGTCCTCCCGATGAATCCGCCAAACGTAGCACATGCCCGGTTTCACGCCCGGAACTTCGGTGCTCCACACGTCCCCGAAGCGGTGCTCCTCCGGGTTCAGATGCACCTCTTTCACCGGACGCAAATCGCGGTTGCTGTTGAACAGCAGCAGATCCAAGGTATCCGCCGTGCGGCACCAAAACGTGAAGCGGCACATGTCGCCCCGCAAGCGGGGTCCGAAGAGATGCAGAGGCGCCAAAGCGTCCGCGTAGGCATGAAGATGGGGGGTTTTGTCGCTCATGTAACCCTCCTATAGAGAATTTTGCGCCCTCTTGTCACGTAAAACGTTGCCAAGTCTCAACAAATTCCGCATACGGGACTCATGAACCTCACTTTAAACAGCCCTCTGGATATGCATGTGCACCTGCGACAGGACGACATGCTGCGTTTCGTCGCCCCCTTCACCGCCCAACAATTCGTCGGCGCCGTCTGCATGCCCAACACCCTGCCGCCGGTGGACCGGGCCGACCGCCTCGACGCCTACACCGCCTCCATTCGCAAGGCCGTCGGCGACCTCTCCTTCGACCCCTACGTGCCCCTCTTTTTCCGGGACGATCTCACCCGCGAAGAACTCACCGCCATGCGCGACCGCCTTTTCGGCGTAAAACTCTATCCCGCCGGCGTCACCACCAACAGCGACGCGGGCGTGGCCGAACTCGGCAAAATCGAACCCGTGCTCGATATCCTCCAAGATCTCGACCTGCCCCTGCTCGTTCACGGCGAAACCAACGGCTACAGTCACGACCGCGAACGCGAATTCGTGGCCGTGTACGATCACATCGCCACCACCTTTCCCCGCCTGCGGCTGATCATGGAACACATCAGCACCGTCGAAGCCGCCGAATTTCTCGACAAACACGACAACGTCTTCGCCACCATCACCCTGCATCATTTGTGCCACACCCTCGACGACGTGCTCGGCGGGCCCTTCAATCCCTTCTATTTTTGCAAGCCCATCCTCAAAAGTCCCCGCGACCGTGACGCCCTCCAGTCCCTCGTCAAAGCCGGCCACCCCAAAATCATGTTCGGCAGCGACAGCGCCCCCCACACCGAAGTCGCCAAACGCACCGAAGGCGCGGCCGGATGTTTCACCGCCCCCGTCCTGCTGCCCTGCCTGGCCGAATTTTTCGAGGACCACGACCTGCTCGACCAACTCCAGGCCTTTGTCAGCGACAACGCCCAACGCATCTACCGCCTCGACCCGCCCCGACGCGATGTCGTCCTCGAACCCCGCACCTGGACCGTGCCGCCCCGATACGGCAGCATTGTCCCCATGAACGCCGGCGCCCATCTGCGCTGGAAAGTCCAAAACGCCCCCGAAGAATAAGCCTACTCTCCCTCCAAACCCCCAACCCCCGCCAAGATCATGAAAAAAAGCCATTCCCTTGTCATTGCCTGCATTTCCCTCATGCTCCTCAACGGATGCACAACGCAAAGGGGACGGGTTTCGGAATTATCCGTGAGGGCCGGCAGCCCGTCCCATGCCCTGCCCCAGTCCTTCGCCCAAACCGACAGAGCCGTGAGTCCGCCGGACGCGGATGTGGAGGTGACGCCCCGGATGCTGATCACCCGATCGAATCTCACCCTGGAAGTAGAAGACGTCGAAGCCAGCATGAAATCCATTGTGGACGAAGTCGCCGAAGTCGGAGGCTTCGTGCAAAACCAGAACCTGGTGGAAGACAAACGCGCGACCCTAACCCTGCGGATCCCGTCCGACAAATTGCCCGGGTTCATGGCACACTTGGAGGAAAAAGGCAAAGTGTTGCACAGCCGGGTGAACGTCGAAGACATCACCGACCAATACGTCGACCTCGAAGCCCGGATGGGGACCCTGGTGGCCTTGCGGGACCGGCTCCACACCCTGTTGGACCGCGCCGAAACCGTGGAAGAAGTCTTGCGCATTGAGCGGGAACTCAGCCGTGTCCAAGGCGAAATCGACAGCATGGAAGCCCGCCTAAAATCCATGCGCGGCCGTTCCGAAATGGCCACCGTTCAGCTCGAACTACGCCGCAAACGCATCCTCGGCCCCGTCGCCTGGGTGGGCCGAGGCGTGGGCCTCGGTCTCAGAAAACTCTTTGTCATCCGAGACTAAAAAAGGCCATCCCGGCAAAAACAAGGATAGATCATGAATTTCCCAAGGATCGATTTCTTCACCTTTTTCTTCGTTGTATTGCCAATCCTCTGTCTTTGGTATCTGCCGCTGATTTCATTATGCAAACGAAGAGATCTGGATATTCACGTCAAAATCAACTGGATTGTCACCATTTTGGTTCTTGGCCTCATTGGGTCCGTGATCTACCTCCTTTTCGGTCCCTCGCGTCCGTATGAAAGCGAATATGACCCCGATGTGGAACCATATGAACCCGGCGGAAAAACGTGGAACCCCATTTTGGGCACCAACGATTTTCAACAGGGCGTGGGACTGAATCCAAACAGAAAATCGTTTCAGGACAGCCAGGCGGAACGCCATCAAAAGGATTTTCCAGTTTAATGAGGACAAGTAAAACACTAAGAAAAACGGAACGCGGACAGGAGTGTCCGCGCTCCCGTCTGTTGAAATATATGAAGAAAAAACGCTGGACAACTCCCGTATATTGGCTATAAATGTGTATATGAAGACGATTGAACTTTTTTCCGGAGCCGGGGGCATGGCCTTGGGACTCAACCAAGCGGGTTTCGAGAGCACCGCCTTTTTTGAATGGAACATGCAGGCCTGCCAAGCCCTGCGGCACAACCGTCCGGCTTGGCATATCGTCAACAGCGACGTGCGCCACGTGGATTTTACCGAATTCCAAGGCGTGGACTTGGTGGCCGGCGGCCCCCCTTGCCAGCCCTTTTCCATGGGAGGCAAGGCACGGGGATACGATGACACCCGGGACATGTTCCCACAGGCGGTGCGCGCGGTGCGGGAAATCCAACCCAGCGCATTTCTGTTTGAAAACGTCAGGGGCCTGATGCGTCCGGGGTTTTCAAACTATGTGGAATTCATCAGGCTTCAACTCACCTACCCCGATTTTCCCGTCTCCCAAAACGTGGATTGGGAAACGAATCTACATCGCCTCCAAGCCCATCATTCTTCCGAACGGCGGACGGACGGGTTGACCTACCAGGTCTCCATCCACCAAGCGGACGCGGCGGACTACGGGGTTCCGCAAAGAAGGCACCGGGTTTTTTTCATCGGATTCCGCTCCGATCTCGCGGTCGGCTGGTCCTTCCCCAAACCCACCCATTCCCAAGACGCCTTGATCCGCACCCAATTCGTGGACGGCTCGTACTGTGACCATCACGGCATAGCTCCGCTCGAACCCACCCCTCGCCTGATGAAAAGGGTGGAACGCGTCCGCAATCCGGATTTTCTGGATACCACCCTCCCTTGGCGTACCGTGCGCGACGCATTCCGGGATTTGCCAGATCCCCGCACCCAAAAGGACATACCCAACCATGTCTACCAACCCGGGGCCCGAACCTATCCCGGCCACACCGGCAGTCTGCTCGATGAACCCTCAAAGGCCCTCAAAGCGGGTGACCACGGCGTTCCCGGAGGAGAAAACATGCTTCGATATCCCAATGGAAAAGTCCGGTATTTCACCGTCCGCGAGTCCGCTCGCATCCAAACCTTTCCCGACGATTTCATCTTCCCGGGATCTTGGACCGAGAGCATGAGACAGCTCGGCAACGCCGTGCCCGTTGAATTGGCCAGGGTCGTGGCCGCCTCCATTGCCGCGAAAATACCAGCATTCCTCGCAAAAAAGGCGTGACGTCAGGTATTTTTTCTGTGGGCAAGGCTGATCCCGACGCCCCTTATGCGGAAACCACCGAGAAACAGGGTGAAGTACTCTACAAGCGCTTGAAGGAACATGCGCGAAACATCGAAAAAACCAATCTGGACCTCAATGATTTCACCTGCCGTCAAGTTGCCATACAAAGCGGTATGCAAGCGGCGGTCGAACATTTCATGATCCGCTTTTACCGCCCCATTTGGAACAAGGAAATCAAGGTCTGTTTCGGCATCGGCAAACACGGAGACAGCGCGAAAACCAGAGCAAACAAACGCTCTCCGTGGGACACCATGCACCCAGGACGCAAATGGGCGGAAAAAACAATTGCGGATCAAAAATCCCGTGAAAATGTCGAGGAAGACATACGGAAACATTTCAAAACCCACCCGCCCATTCCCGACTTGGATACCTTGCGGGAAAAACTATCTCTGGGATGACTGACAACCTTTTTTCCGACGCTCGGAAGGCTTTGAAAAAAGTCTTCCGAGCGTCGGAAAGGCATAAACAAGATGTGACGTAGGGAACCCATGTAGGGATTCCATTTGGCCAATGCCCGAACCGTTATGAAATCGGCTGAAACAAGCCTGGAGGAGTGGCATCCCGTTGGGATGCGGATTCGTGTGGGGATGCAAATCCCGGGGTTTCACCCCGGTCTGACGAGTGGCATCCCGTTGGGATGCAAGTTCCGAAATCGGAACCTAATCCTGGTCGACCCCAACGGGGTCTAACCCGAATGGCACTAACTTAAGGGTATTTTAGAAGAAAAAAAAGTGAGAAAAAGC
>JAFIGC010000023.1 GCA_020831635.1 Verrucomicrobiota bacterium
TTGCTTACTTCAAAACATTCCAAAGCATGGCTCTCTTAGAAAAATCAGCCGTAATATAGTCCTGAAACCGTGAGATATTTGCTTTGAATCCGCACAATCTCATGGGCTCCAAGAAATTGTCGGGAATACTCGACAGACCGCATGGGTATGCCTCGATTCCCGACAATTCCTTTCGCTCCATGATCTTGCACGCCTTCTTTGCAAATATCTCACGGATTCAGGATAGTGTTTTCAGCGGTTTCCCTTACGGATACATTTCCAAAATCGTGGTGGCGGCGGCCCAATCGTTGGACATCCGGCATTCCCTGAGTTTTCGCACGACCATGGTGAGCTGCCAGATGTCGCTTTCGAGTTCGGAACGCGTTTCCGCGCTCCCGTGGACATGACGTAACTGGAGTTCTTCCTGTTTTCGCTTCAAGGCGTCCTCCCTCAGCAACAAGATGAGCTGTTCGAGGGCCTGAGGGGGCGGCACGGCTTCGGACAAGACCCGGTTGGGATTGCGCATCCTCAATTCCTGAACCCTCGCGCGCTGGGGATGTTCGCGCATTACGTCCTGTATATCGGATTCCGTGGCCCCTTCGATACCATACAGGGCTTCGACAATCGCTTGGGAATCCGGATGCACGAGATGCTCGGCTCGCAAATGGGTTTTGCAGGCTGGAATCAGTTCGGGATGCTGACACAACACTTCAATGAGCAGTTCTTCCCGTTGTGGCAGGCGGTCCACCTGCGGACGGGCGGCTCGTTTGGGGGCGGACGCGGGCGATGGGGGCCTCAGTTGCGAGGGTGGCTTATGTCCGGCGGTCTGAACGGGGCGAACGTCTCCGCGCAGGGCATCGGGACGCACCCCCAAACAACTCGCGGCCTGTTGAATGAGTTCTTCGCGGTGGGCGGCTTCCGGCGCCATGCCAATGGTCTCCACCACCGCGCGAATCACGCGCATCCGGCTGGTTTCATTGATCTCGGGTTCGTTTTGCAGCAGCGCCCCCACTTGAAATTCGATGAATGGCAATGCATCACGCACCACTTTTTGCAAGGCCTTCGGCCCTTTGCGGATCACCAGGCTGTCCGGATCCTCGCCTTCGGGCACGGAGGCCACGCGCAGCACCAAACCGCATTGCAACAGGGCCTCGGCGCTGCGCAAAGCCGCTTTCACGCCGGCGGCATCCGCGTCCAACAACAGAATCACTTCATCGGCATAGCGCTTCAACACCCGCGCGTGTTCCTCGGTAATGGCCGTCCCTTGGGCCGCGACCGCATGGTCCAACCCTGAGGCGTGGCAACGGATCACATCCAATTGCCCCTCGCACAGCAAGGCCTGCCGCTTTGCGGAAATGGAAGCGCGGGCGCGGTCGATACCATACAGTACGCGCGATTTTTTGAAGAGCAGGGTTTCGGGACTGTTGACGTATTTGGCCTTGGATTGGGCCGGATCGAGCACGCGTCCGCTGAAACCAATCACCCGGGAAAGTTCGTCGCGGATGGGGAACATCAGCCGCCCCCGAAAGCGGTCGTAATAGGATTCCCCATCGCGGGCTTCCTCGCGCACACCCACCAGGCCCGAAGCTTCGATTTCTTCGTCGGTAAACTCCGCGGCCCGCAAGCGTTCCAATAGGGAGCTGAACGAATCCGGCGAATACCCCACGCGGAACGCGCGCACGATTTCATCGTCCAACTGGCGTTTCTCCACGTATTTGCGGGCGATTTCCCCGATGGCGTTTTCGTGCAGAACCTCTTCGTACCAAGCGGTCACCTGCTCGTGAATGGCGTAAAGGCGATCTTTCTTTGGGCCCTTGTGGCCACCGGAATTGCCATCCAGCTCAAACGGCACCCCGGTTTGCTGGGCCAGACGCTCCATGGCGCCCATGAAATCGACGTGCTCGTATTCCATGACAAAATTAAACACGTCGCCCCCGGATTGACAGCCAAAGCAATAATAACTTTGTTTGCGGGAATCGACGTGAAACGACGGGGTTTTTTCCTGATGAAACGGACAAAGGCCCTTGTGGCTCGCCCCGGCCTTCTGCAATTTCACCACCCGACCGATGATGTCCACGATGTCGGCGCGGGAGCGGATCTCCTCTTTAAGCGTCTCCATTTCCATCGGGTGCCTCCTCTTCCATGGTCCCGGGCGGATCGAACGCATCCTCCGGGAATCTGCCCGGAAACCATTCGTGCAACTTGCCGGGAATGACTTCCTGGGTGGTGCGGCCCATCCAACTGTCTTGAATCAAATGTTTGTCGAGAAACCCGTGCCCCACCAAGCGCACCGCCAACAGAATCACACACAAGACGACCGCGGATTTCAACCCGCCGAGCACGGCTCCGCCCAAGCCTTGGATTTGCTCGGGAATGGCGAGGTTGAACAATTTGCGGATCAGCAGCGTGATCAACTTCCAAGAAACCAAAAACAGAAACACCATCAGCACGTATGCCACCGCGCGGGCGGCTTGATCATTGTCCATGCGTGTGTGTTCGATGAGAAAACGACTCACGGGCGGATAGAAGTGCCAGCCGCCCAGAAACACCACGGCGGTCCCCACGAGCCCCGCCAGTTCAAACGCCAAGCCCCGGAACGCGCCCCGAATCAGTCCATACATCAAATACAGGGCGTACACCAAATCCATCATTCCGAAAGGCGTGTCCGGGTCCTGCAAATATTCCCAAAATGAGACCTCCATGAAGGATTGTCCCCTTTACGTGAGTTTGATTTTGAGTTTGCCGGATTTGGGCGCGGAGGGGTCGTCGGGTTTCGCGGACGGAGGCGCTTTTCGCTTCTCTCCCGGAGAAGCTTCCGAGGATTCGCGGCTCAGGGAGACTTTGGAGGGCGCCTCCATTTGATTGCGCAGGCGAATCATGCGTTCGTTGAGGTCACGGTACGAACGGGTCAAGTCCACATGGGCCTGCTCCAAGCGGGTGAGATGCGCGGCCGCATCTTCTTGGAGGGCTTTTTCCCGGGCAACTTCCTCTTTGCGGTTTTCCCGTTCCCGGCGCAAATGCGCCTCGGCCTCTTCAATCCGTTCCCGGGCACTTTCGATTTGACGGTTGCGCAGTTCCAAAGACTCCATCAGTTGATCCAGTTGCACCCGCAATTCCTGATAGGCGTGGCGCAAATCCTGATCTTCCCCGGTGACGTCCCGGGCACCGGGCAGCATGGTGGCCTGTTCCAGTTGGGCGCGGCGACGCTCCAGCGATTTGATGCGTTCGGCGGCCTTGCGCTGCCAGGCGCGGAGTTCATCGATCTGGGCGAGCAACTCCTTTTCGCGGGTTTGATTGCGTTCCAACTCGTCCTCGTAAAAGCGTTTCCATTTTTCCGCTTCCCGGGCCAGACGGTCCCGCTCGCGCATGACCTCGCCCCAATCCTCGTCCCCATCCCCGGTGACGGAAGGCGTTTTATCCCCCGAAGAGAGGCTTTCCGGGCCAATGGTCTCCAAATTATGCAGACGTGTAAGGGTTTCGGCAACCTGTTCTTCCAAGATCTGGTTTTGTTCCAAAAGCGCCGAGCAAAGTGCGTCCACCACCTGATACGTCTCGCCGGTGGGCAAATGCACGATGTCCCAAAAAGGTTCCACTTGATTGTTGAGCACTTCCTCACGCAGGGCCAGAACGTGGCAGGCGTCGAACGTCTCGCCATCCGGCGTCATCACCTGCCATTCCAATGCCAGTTCCTGCATGTCTCCCGCAGGAGACCACGGACCATTTTCGTTTTGGGAAACTCCCGTGGACGCGGTCATCCCTCCCGTCGCGGCCCAATGCTGCAACGTGTGCAAGGCGGCGGGACCAAAGACTTTTTCCTCCGTTTGTACAAACCAAATTTTCGCGTTCTTGTCCATAGAAGATCTTTTTATTGAGGGATGACGAGGGTTTGACCGACCCGTAGCACGTCGGCATTCCGCAAATTGTTGGCGCGGATGATGGCTTGGGTGCTGACCTCCCATGCGGCGGCGATGGCACTGAGGGTTTCCCCCGCCGCCACCACATGAGTTTCTCCACGGGCAACGGGACGGGCGGTCGCCTGTTGTTGCCTCATCACCTCGGAGATGCGATTGGTCAGCACATTCACAATTTCTTCCCGGTCCTTTTGCCGCTGTTCGTCTAAGCGTTTCAGCGAAACCTCCAAGGCACTGATCCGAGACTCCAGCCGTTGTAGATCCCGGGTGCGCTCACGTTCGGTTTCTTTGTGAATGCGTTGCAATTCTCCCCGCAATTCCTGAATCTGAGCATCCGCGTCCTCCACGCTCAACTGAATTTCTCGCCGAGCCTCCGCCTCCTTGCGTTCGCGCTCTCGCAACTGCATGGCCTGACGGCGCTGCTCTTCCATCCGGATTTCCTCGGGGGTCTGACGCGTGGTGACACAGCCACCGCCCAGAAGCAGCGCGGTGAACATCAGGCTCATAGGCAAAAGCCTGAAAAATCGGAATGAATCAGAGCGTGTAAAATATTTCATGAGCATATGGGGCGTTTGATTTTCGGTGGCTTGCATTTGAATTGGCGCACCGGGCAGGGTTCGAACCTGCGACCTGCGGATTAGAAGTCCGCTGCTCTATCCAACTGAGCTACCGGTGCGGTTGTTGATGACCAATGATATGCCGATTTTAAGATCATTGGTCAATGTGCAAATCAATTATTTGGAATTTGCTCTTCCCTCAACGGCTCGATGGAAATGATGTCCTCGGCCGGATAGGTCCGGAAAATGCCTTCGCGGATTTCCATTTCCACGGAACCATCGGCGTGCCGCCTTACCAAACGTCCGATAATGGCGTCGTCGGGACGGGAGCCAATGCGGAGGATGGTGTTGGGGATGAAGATTCGACGCAGGGTTTCGTCCAAGGTGGTGACTTCATCCATGGTGATCATGAAGCGTTTGGATTCGAAGTTGTAGCCTTCACGCACCAACTGAAGGCGGTGGGCGCCTTGGGAGAGCATTTCCACTTGCAGGGGTTCGGACACGGCGTCGGTGCCTTGATCCCGCGGACGGGTGGTGCCCATGAATTCACCGTTGACGATCACGCGTACCAAGGCTGGACGAGTAACGATTTCCAAGGTGCCGCTGTTGCGTTCCATGCGAAATTCCTGCACCACGGATTCGCCGCGATCCACGCGTACCGTGCGGGCTTGATCGGCATGTCCACGCAGTTCGGCGCGAACGACGTAAGCACCGGGAGCGATCGACTCCTCCGCCACGGGACTTTCACCTTTGAAGACGTCGTTCACGTAGATGCGGGCCCCCGAGGGAATGGTCACCACTCGGAGGGACCCCGGACGGGCCGAGAGCTCGGCGGTCACTCGCGCGGATTCGCCGGCGACAATGCTGACGGTTCTCCGGAAATCTGCATAGCCATTGAGTTCGACGACCAAATCCCGTTCCCCCTGCTGGACGCGGTCCAATGACACCGGGGTACTGCCTTCGTTGCGGCCATCCACGTAAACAGTGGCACCCGACGGGTTGGAATGAACAATCAGACTGCCGGAATTGGACACCATGTCCACATCCACCCGACGCGGAATGCGATCCTCAACGGTAAATTCGATTTCCCGGTCATCATACCCCTGCATCACCAAGCGGGCACGATGTTCGCCGAGGCGGATGTTGTGCATGGCCAGAGGCGTATTGCCCCGGAAAACATCGCCAATACTCACGGCGGCTCCCGGGGGATCGGAATCGATGAGCACCAATCCGGACAACCGACGCAAATTGAGATCCCGGGCCACTTGGGAGCCCGTGGGAAGATTCAAGGTCATCCGCTCGGTTTGATATCCGTCCCGCCGGACGGACACCAACAATTTTCCGGACGGCACCCGGACATTTAATGGGGTTGTGCCCAAAAATTCACCGTTGACCTCGACGCGGGCGTCGGAGGGCTCGGAACTGATGAACAATTCACCCGTGGGGCTTTGATCCTGTGGGTCACAGCCAGTGCCCAACAAGACGAGAAGACTGGTTAAAAAAGTGATCGCTGTATTTTTCATCGGTTCAACCTCTGCTCGATTTGGATCAGGTTGTTATAGCTTTGAATGTAGAGGCTGTGGGAACGTTCGGGAAAAGTGGCCAAAACTTGGCGATAAATATCCGCGGCCCGCTCAAAGTTGCCCAATTGCTGTTGTCGGGCGGCTTCAAAACGGAAATCGGTCACCCGTTTTTCCAGATCCGCGCGCCATTCCTGCTGCAATCGCACCGCATCCCGGTAATAATCGGGCTTGGGCTCAATGTTATCCAACAGCCAGGTCACTTGGCGCAATTGTTGGGTGGCTTCCCACAGGTTGCTGTTTTTCACGTCCCGCTCGGCGTAAAGGCGCTGGGCGTTTTCCCAGGCGCGATTGGCTTCGCGCCGCAATACTTCCGGGGGTTGGGAAATGAGGTCCAAATCCAATTCATTGTCGACGAAAGCCTCCACCTGGTCCCGCACCTCCCGGAAAGCGTCGGGCTCCAACTGGTTGGCCACCCGCACCCGTTTGACATCGCGACCAAAAATCAGGGTCATTTCGTAACTCTCATGCATATCCACGGAGGTGCCCTCGTACTCGTCGCGCAAACGTTCAAAGGTGTCTTGGCGGTTGAGCAACTGATTGCGCAGTTGGCGATAGGCCTCTTGGCTCATTTCGTGTTCCCGGGTGATACGAAGTTGGTTGGCCAAGTCGTGAATTTCCGCGTAAACCATTCCCTTCGGGGATATTTCCACCGCATACCGAAAAATATTCCCTTCTCCGGCCCGAATTTTTTCGTAATACACCTGCACGGTGTCCTCTTCAGATCCCGTATCCACGGCTGGCGCTTCCTGTTGGCTCATGAGCAGGTAGACCATGCCGACGACCATGACCATGAGAATGGTGACCAAGGTAATCAACAGATAATTGGTTTTGGATTGAGAGCCGTTTTCATCATGACTCCCGGCAAATTTTCTACCCAACCCCAAATCCACCCCGTCTTCGTTCATGGACGCGGGAGGCGTGGATGCGGGACGCGGCGGGGGGGACTCCGAATTGCCGTCGGCTTTGGAGCCGGATTTGCTCTCCGGAGGACGCGTGGCTTTGGACGCGGGCGCCGGCTCGGGAATGGGGGCGGGTTCAGGCTCTTCGTCCTCCGCGTCCGGCAGGAAAATAATGGGGGCCGGTTCGGCGTCTTTCTCGGATTTCTCCCCGGCTTCCTGCCCCTCGGCATTCTCGGGAACGATTTTTTTGTCCGCATCCTCCGATTTTTCGCTTTTTTCAGGCAAAACCGGCGCGGGAATTTTTCCGTCCAGTTCATCATTCACCACCCGCAACATGGACTCCCCGATGAGGATTTCATCGCCTTTGCGCAACACCTGGTCGGAAACGGGGGCGTCGTTCACCAAGGTTTCGTTGGTGCTGCCCAAATCCATGACGTGCAAAAAGCCGTCCCGGAAATAAATCCGGCACTGGAAGCGAGACATGGCCGCGTCCGCGATGCTGAGATCGTTCTCGGTGGCGCGTCCGATGCGGGCGCCGTCGGGGGGAATCACAAGTTCCCGGCCGCGTTCGGGGCCTTCTTCGATGATAAAATGAGGAGGTACTGCGTTCATAAATTAAAATCCGCTTTTGAGCATTTCCAGAAAAATGGGTCCCAGGAGCACTAGAAACACACAGGGGAAAATAAAGCATACCAAGGGAAAGAGCAACTTCACAGGTGCTTCATTGGCCAATTTTTCCGCGCGCTGGAAGCGGCGTTGCCGCATTTGCTCGGCTTGAATCCGCAAAATGGTCCCAATGCCCACCCCAAGCTCATCGGCTTGGATGAGGGCGGTCACCACGGAGGCAAGATCGGGCTGCCGGGATCGGTCGGCCATGTCTTTGAGCGCCTCTCTCCGGGTTCGCCCCACCTGCATTTCGCGGACGGCGCGGATGAATTCTTCGCTGAGGGCATCCACTTTCCGGCGTTCGATCAGCCGCCGCAGTGCGGTCATGAAATCCAGCCCCGCCTCCACGGACAGGGTCAGCAAATCCAAAATAAACGGCAAGGCCCGCTCGATTTCGCGATGGCGGGACCGAATGGTGTATTTGAGCCAAGAACGCGGACGGATGTACAAATAGCCAAGCAGGGAAATGAAGAGCATCCACTGTCGTTCGCGTATGCCCTCGCCCAAACCGCCGGGCAGACGTGAGGTCACAAGGCTGATCAGCAAAATGATCAGAGGGCCGAGACACATCGGAATCAGGACTTTCAAAGCCATGAATTCCTCGGGACGCAACACGGTATCGTATCCGGCGGAAACCAGCTTTTGCTCGATGTCTTTGCGTTGGGGGTCGTATTTTTCTTTGTGATATTTGCGGACGTTGGCGGTGAAGGGCAACAACAAGCGGAAACTCAGGGGCAGGCTTCGCTTCGCGCGCTGTCCGTCCGCCAAGGTCGCGTAGCGGATTTCGGTTCCCCGGGAGGCCGCGTACCAGCCCCCGAGCACGGCGGTGATCACCCAGGCGAATACCGCCACCACCCCCAGTCCGCTGACCGGAGGTACGGGGACGGGCCCCTGTTGTTGCGCAAGTATGAAAAAGGAATGGATCATCATATCAAATCTCAATGTTCACGATTTTTTTGATGACGAGGAAGCCGATGGTGAGCAGCACGCCAACCAGCAGCAGGATGCCAATGCCCATGACGGAGGTGTAGAATCCGATCATCATGGCCGGATCCAGCACCGTCATGGCCCCCATGAGAAACACGGGAATCAACCCCACGACGATCCCTTGCAGGCGCCCCATGGCGGTCATGGATTTGATGCGCCCCTCGATCCGGGTGCGTTCGCGAATGGTGGATGCAATGAGTTCAAACACCTCGGTGAGGTTCCCCCCCGTCTGCCGGGCGATTTCAATGGCGCGGATCATGAGGGTCAGGTCCTCGCTGCTGACCCGCTCCTCCAGGTTCCGCAGGGCATCCTCAAAGCGGACCCCCACCCGGGTTTGCTGGACGAAAACCCCGAATTCCTGGGCAATGGGTTTGCGGCCTTCCTGCACGATGGTTTCAAAGGCCTGCTGGATGCTGAAGCCCGCCCGCAGGGCGTTGCTCATGGTCACCAAGGCTTCGGTCAGCTGTTGGTTGAACATTTCCAGACGCCGTTTTTGCAAGACGCGGATGAAGACCCCGGGAATCAGCCGGATAAGAAAAAAGAGAAACAACCCGGCCATGGCGCCGCCCAACATGCCCGCCGGGGACGCCAAGCTCCCGGCCAACAAGAAACCGATGACAAAGCCGATAATGGAAGCGGTGCGAGACAGGGAGGCGATGCGGTGCGCGGGAATAAACAGGAAAAGGTTTTCCAACTCCCGGGCCGCTTGTTGGGAATAGGTGTCCGAGACCCCGTCCATGGCTTCGCGCAACCCGGCCAGCAACACGTACACCATCAGACTGAAGCAGCCGAAATAAAGCATCGGGATGAGCAGGCGTGGAATCAAGTCGGTCATGTCGCGTATTCCTCCGCGCGGCTGGGATCGAAAACGGCGGGGTCCAGTTTGAGCCCCCGGGAGCGGATTTCATCAATGAAGGTGGGCACGTTGCCCGTGGGAATCAAGGTGCCCACAACCTTCCCGGCATCATCCAACCCTTCCTGCTTGAACTCAAACAAATCCTGCATCACGATCTTGTCCCCTTCCATTCCGCAGACTTCGGTGACTTTCGACACCCGCCGGGAACCGTCTTGAAAACGGCTCAAATGGATAATCATGTGAATGGCGGAGCCAATTTGCTCTCGAATGGCCCGCACGGGCAGTTCCATGCCAGACATCAGGACCATGGTTTCCAAACGCGAAATCACGTCCCGGGGCGTGTTCGCGTGCACGGTGGTCAGCGATCCCTCGTGACCGGTGTTCATGGCCTGCAGCATGTCCAGGGCCTCCCCGCCGCGACATTCCCCGACCACGATTCGGTCGGGACGCATTCGCAGGGCATTGCGCACCAAATCGCGAATCGTGATGGCTCCGGTGCCTTCGATGTTCGCGGGGCGCGACTCCAGTCGTACCACATGTTCCTGGGGCAACCGCAACTCGGCGGCGTCCTCCACGGTGACAATTCGCTCATGTTCCGGCAAATAGCCGCTCACGACGTTCAAGAAAGTGGTTTTCCCGGTGCCGGTTCCTCCGGAGACGATGATGTTTTTGCGAACCTTCACGCAAATGTCAATGAATTCGGCCACCCCGCGGGTCAGGGCCCCCATTTCAATCAGCTTGCTCACGGTAAAGGGGACTTTGGCGAATTTTCGGATGGTGATGCAGGGCCCCACCAGAGACAGGGGGTGAATGATGGCGTTGACACGGCTGCCGTCGGGAAGACGGGCGTCGACGTAGGGTTTGCTTTCGTCAATCCGGCGGCCCAATGGCGCCACGATCCGCTCGATAATCGCCTGCACGCTGGCATCATCCACAAACGTGGTCTCGGCCTTGGTGAGCCGTCCCTTGCGCTCGACGAAAATCTGGTCGTGGCCATTGACCATGATTTCGGTGATGGTGTCGTCGGCGAGATACTCTTCCAGCGGCCCCAATTTCACGGCTTCGTTGTAAATTTCATCGGCCAATTTTTGGGGGTCGATTTTCGCGGGCAAGCGCTCGCGGACGTCGTTGATGATCTGATCCACCAATTCGCGGGCCCGGTCTTGCAGGGCGGTTTCGCCGATGTTCTCGGCGGTCATGCGGCGCAAATCCAAACGGTCCAACAGTTCTTTGTGGACCTGGCGTTTGATATCCCTGCGAATCCGCGCTTCGGGGCTCAATCCCGAACGACGCCGCAGATGGGGCGGGGTCTCGTCCTTCTCAACGGTTTTGGGACGGGCTTCGGTCTGGCTTTTGGCTTGAGCGGAAGACGCGGCCTTTTCGGGCGCGGCAGCCGCCTCGGCCTTCCCGGCGTCGGGATCCCGAACCTGCAAGGTGTATTTCCCGAGCTGCACCCGGTCGTTCAGTTGAAACACCTGGCGGTTGCGGACTCGTTCCCCCTCCACGTAGGTGCCGGTATTGCTGTTCAAATCCTCGATCGCCAGTTCATCGGCCCTTGCGCTCAACACCGCGTGTTTCCAAGAAATCGACTCGTCCTTCAGGACGATTTTGTTGCTCTTGTCCTGCCCCAACGTGTACACGCCAAAGGGCAGGTTGAAGCTTTGCTCCGACCCGCGATCCTGTTGAATGACCAGTTGCAAACGCGCCGGCATATTCAGCGCCTCAATGGTTCGGTTGCTTCCGATCCCCGTAAAATGCGCTGCCGGTTCCGGTTCAGTCTCGGCAATTCACGCTGCAGGGCTTCGAAATCGATCGGTGGCGCATCTTCCATCACATCCCGGTCGTTGGGATTGCGCAGGGAAAGTGCCAAACTGCCGGTCACGTTTTTGGCGAATTCGATCAACTCCGCCTCTTGGGGAAACACTTGGATGGTGACGGTATTGTAGCTGGACCGCCGGCGTCCGCCCCCGGTGATTTCGATTTGCTGTTCCGCCCTGGCGGAGTCTTGCCCGGTGGCCAGCACGGTCACGTCTTGCAACACCGTAAAGGTGACGGTCATCATCTCGGCGGGATTGTCGGGGTCCACGAAACTGAAGGTGCCGATGATGTCCACGCTGTCGTTGGGCTGAACCAAACCGCTCACGGAGGTCTCGGCGGAAACGGGGATGGAAATGGCCCTCATGCCGCTGCGGATGGTACGCGCAAGCCCCGTGAACTCTCGCAAATCCACGCCGACGTGAATCCACTGGATGCCCGTGCCCTGACTCAAATGGTACCGCAAGGTGCGCCCCACGAGGGCGCGCCGATCTTCGGCGCGAACCACTTGCCCGCTCAAGCCGGTGGCAAAAACCTCCTGCACCACCAAATCGTCCGCACTCAAGGTATGCCCGGAGGGGAAATTCTCGCGGGCCACGACGATGTGCGCCCGTTCGGCGTCTCCATAGATGGCACGGCGTTCCGCCTCCAGATAAAAATGAGTGAGTACAAATGCCAACAGGCCCATGCCCGCTGCAATGATAAGGACGATTTTTTGCTTCATACAGTCAATTCTCCTAAGATTTACGTTCCCTTTGAATACACGATTTTCACTCTACGCCAAGCGGTTTATGCATTCGAACCACGCTTGTGTATCCGTCTTTGCCACTTTTTGCGCTCAAAACCGCCATTTGATCCCTTTGAATGAACATGCGCATCCCCCCGGTGTTCGTGGGCGAGGCCACCCAACCGTCGGCCTGCAAACTCCCGGAAAGCTGATCCAACACCGCGTCGGGCGGAACCGGCGTCCGGGAAACTTCCACCGCCAAAAGATTGTCTTCGTCCCGGGTGTAAAAGGTGGGGGTGCTGTTCGGAAACGCGGGAATATCCGTCAATTGGTGCTTTTGGGGCTTTCGCCCGGGCCGTCCGGCGTCGCGTTGACGCTGGTCGACATGCAAGACCCACCATTCGTCCGCCTCGGGACGGGGTTGTACCAGATAGCGGTGAACCCGCCCGTTCTCCACCGCCAATCCCCAGGCCACGTTTTCCCCGCCCATCCACGCGAAATTCCGCCCATGCTTGTTCTCCAACTCGGTCCGAATTTGGTGCAGGGACCCCTTAACCGCATACAGGCTGGTGTCTCCGCTCCCCTCTTGGAGACGGACGGGCGCCTGATATCCCCGCTGCCAGGCGTTATGCGCCACGGGCCGACGCCAAAAGACCTGCGCGGTCACCATGCAGGCGCTCAAAAGAAATGCGGCAAGGATCAGGCGTTTCATCAGTAAATGTCTCCCGTGCGGGTCATCCAAACCTGCACTTGAATGTCCACGGTATTGCGGTTGAAAAACAAGCGGCGCACGACGGGTAACACGGGAATGTTCAGATCCATCCCGGTTCCCGCCACCAAGCCCATGCCCATCATCATTTCCATGCTGTCCTCCATGTCCGCGATGGGCGAACCCGGCACATGCTGCCTGACGCCCCCGGGGTTCATGGGCAACACAATTCGATTGTAGACATCCTCGGTGTTGCCACCGATGGCCCGGTCATCCACGGAATAGGTGCGCCCATCGGCGCCCTCGTACATTTCCCGAACGTAATTGGGGATGTATAGACCGGTGATATCTTCGCCCAACATGCTCCGAGCCGTGGCGATACGGGTGGCTTCCACCCGGGCGTCCATGCGTCCCCTGCCCATGCGGCCCAATTGGAAGATGCCGCCGATCACGGCAAGCATGGCCACGATGCCAATGCAAAACTCGATCACGGCTTGGCCGGATTTGGAGTGCGGAGTGCGGAGCGAGGGGTGCGGAGTTCCTTGGCTCGTTGCCTGGACCCTCTTCACTCCGCACGCTGCATTCCGAACTCCACACTTCTGATTAGTGTCCATGGAAGCTACCTCCTCCGCCACCGCCACCGCCGCCACCGGAGGGCTGGTCACACCTTGCCGAATTCACGGCAAGCCAGTCCAGCCCGGCTTGCCGGAACGCCTGCACCTCCCACGTGCGCAATTGGTTGGCATACCAATTGTGGGCGGGAAGCACGGAGGGTCCGTGCTCCATGTATTGGGGAAGGTACAGCATGATAAATTCCAGCCAACCGGGCCGCAGGGTGCCATTGCCGCCACTCATGGTGGTGTCAATGGGAATCAAGCGCACGTCGGTATATGCGGGCAGAACCAAGCCGTGACTGTTGGGACGAACACGCCCGCCTTCGGGCCCCGGCAAACTGCCAAAGGGTTTCGCACCCGCCGTCCAGTTGATCACGTCCCCTCCGCGAAAGCCGGTATGACGCTCGGTTTCCGTTCGCACCACAATGGCCGCATCCGCGCCCGCATAGTCAAATTCTTCCCGCACGTTGCCATCCCAGGGGAAATGCGAGGGAATTCGGCCCGTCCAACTGGACCAAGGACTGGAGCCATAATGGGCCCAGTCGGCATCAAAATCCTCCATGATCTCAGGGTCCGCGCTTTCGATGCGGTCGCGCAAATCGTTCATCAACGACGCCCAATCCGATTCGGGGGGCAGAACGGGGACGGAATCCCGCACCCGCACCCGGCGAAGGTGCAAGCTGAACACTTCCGAATTGACGGGCGGCGACACTTGGATGGGCGGCAATGCGGGCCAGTCCAGGAAAGAGGAGTAATTCTGGAGTTCATCAAAGGCGTTGTGGAAAAACCAGCACCAGCTTCGCCCGGCAATGGCATCGTAAAAGCCCGGATTGAGCAACAAATGATCGGAATGCGCGTATCCCCGGTAATACTGCCATCCCGCGTTCACGGCCAAGCCGTGTTCCGCCAACAAACTCAGCATGTCCGCATATTCTTCCCAGGCATTGGTAAATGGGGGCGTGGGGACAAAGGGCTCGGGATAAAAATCGGCATATTCATTGTACACGATGTTGATATGCGTCCAAAGATCCTCTTGAAATTCAGGCTGATTGAAGAGCCCGTTGTTTTTCGCGGCCTGCTGGGATGCGAGAAATCCGAAAATCGGACCGCTGAAGGTCAGGCGTTTTTGAAGTTCGGAAATGGCGTCCGCTTCCGGGCTCTGGCCTTGGCCGGCGGAAAGGCTTTCCAAATGCGCCATGGCCTGGGCCACGTTCAGCGAACCGATGGTGTTCAAACTCACCGCCTGCCAGCGGGCGCCCGCCAAGGCTGCGGCATCCCCGGAGTTGCGGCTCACCGCCTTGACATGCAAGGCCTTGTGCACATCAAAATAAAAGAGGGCCGCGAACGCAATCATCACCACGATCATGGTCATGAAGATGAGCGTTTGACCGGATTTATTCGTGGGGCGTGTAAGCTGCATGGGTTTATTCCAAATAGAGGTAGGCGTGATCCGCCAGACGGGCTTCGGAGCGAAGCCGAATATGGTCCCGTGCCGAAAACGCCCGGTAAAAAGGCATCCGCAGGGGATAATTGTGATTCACTTGCACGCCGACGGTGTACCCCGGCGTGCCCGTGTAGATCGGATATCCGATCTCCGACCAGTCTTCGTAATCCAAAATCCCCGGCAATTGGGCATGGTTTTGCGCACCCAAATAAAGGGGGATTGCGAATTGCTCGATCTCGGCAAATTGACGGGACCGCGGATTGGAGCGAATCGAAGCGTAAAACGATTCGCCGGCATTGAACTCACTCCATGCCTCCGCATCTCCAAACGGAATGCGCCCCGGAGAACGCATCTGCCCCGCATTGGCAATGCTGGCCACGCGGTTGACCTTGAAGACCATGAAACGGTTGAACCCAACCGCCCGGGCGCGAACCGAGGCGTCCGCCGCGTATTGGTTGATTTCGCGGGCCGTGTACATGAGCACGAGCTGCACCATTCCGAAGAGGATCAGGCACAGCAACATCATGATGCCAAAAGATTCCAGGATCGACTGACCCGATTTCGCGCGAGGCGCACCGAAGTTTCGACTTCGGTCTCCACTTTCGCCCGCGGGGCGCATGGGGAGAACGGATTTTGTCAGATCAGATTGATCCGACGGATCAGTCTGATCAATGCGTTCAGATAAATCCGGGATCGCTTCTGGCCGGATGGAAAGAAGCCGGTTCATGGCGGGTTACCCTGTCCAAGCCGTCCCCGGAAAACCCTGGGCGCACTTGATGGACAGGATTGTGCAACCTATCAGTTGCCAATGCCTTGCATGAAATCGACGGAACTTTCCTGGGAACCGCCGGAATCTCCGCCGAGTTCTTCGGTCGCACCACCCAGCATACTGCGGATGCGGTCACTGAACACACCAAACACCGCGATGGCGGCAATGGCGACAATGACAACGATAATGATGTATTCGACCATCGCTTGGCCGCTTTTTTTCTTTGTATTCTGATTTTTCATATGTACCTCCAGCTTCCAACGTGGAAGCGTTCTTGTTGTGGACTATTGCTACCCCTTTAACATAAGGGGTTTTGTCGGGGATTGACAAGAGTTTTTTTGAATTTTATCAAAATTTTTTACGGGTAGGTCGATGAAACCAAATCCAAAATGCGTCCTCCGTGTTCCTTGAACACATAAATGAAAAACCCAAGCGTGACCAATATGCCTAGCGTCATGGCCAGCACCAAGGTATATTCGAGCATGGACTGCCCGCTTTTACTATTCCGAGTCGCTTTCATACCCATAATATACACCATATACCCGCCCCCGTACACCGAAAACTTGCTTTTTTATTTTCCTTGGAAGAAAAAGAACCACCAGAGAAAAAGCAGCGTGAAACCCACGAAAAACACCAGTCCCGCCCAACTGAGCATGCGTAGGAAAAGTCCGGGACGGTACGCGGGGTCCACCCAGGGGGCGCGAATGACCTTGAAATGTATCCAGGCAAACACGGGAGAGGTGAGGAAGGAGATCACCATGGCCACCTCCAACATCTGCCCGAGGCTCTGCAGAAAAAATTTGGTGATGATGTACGTGGCCAGCACGCTGACCGCAATCCAAAAGCCGTGCACCTTGCGAAGCTCTCCTTTGGGGGTCTCGCTCCCATACAGCATGCAGCAGGTCGCCAGGGAACGCGGATAACCGTCCATGCAGGTCAAGGTGGTGCTGAACATGGCCGTGAAGGCGGCGATGGCGATGATCCAATAGGACCAAGAACCGATGGATTCGGTATAGAGATCGACCAATTGAGCCGAAAACGCGGCGCTGGCCATGGAAAACTCCCGTCCTGAGCCGTGCAAAATCAATGCGCCCAACGCCAGGAAAAACACCGCCAGCACCACGGTCACGATATATCCGATGTGAAAATCGATCATGGCCTGGTGCATCGTGGCCCGGTGTCCGGTTTGTTTTTCCCGGGCTTTCATCCAGAGGGATGGCCAAATGGCCACGTCAATCGGGGCGGGCATCCAGCCCATGAAGAGAATGATAAACCCCAGCCCGGCCAGATCCCAAGGCGAACTGGCGGTGAACCCCTCTACGGTTTCAACGGGATTCAGGGCGCCGGCCACCACCGCCGCGAAGGTCGAAAGGGCCAGCAACAGGATCACCACCTTGGCCACGCCATCCAACAGACGATAATGGCCCAACAAAATGAGGAGGGCGCAAAGACCGGCCACGATCAGCGTGAGTTCGGGCAGGGCAATGTTCAGGGAGGCCACGCCCAGATTCAGGGAAAGACTGGCCGTAATCATGGCCACCCCGGCAATGTTCAAAAAGGCGTTGACCAGATTGAGGGCAAAATAGGAAAGCAGGTAGGGTTTGCCCATGCGCCGGAACCCCTGCAAAATCGTCTCCCCGGTCGCGGCCGTATATCGCTCTCCATAGAGGAAAAAGGGATATTTGAAAAGGTTGGCCAAAAGCAAAAGTCCCAGCAGGGACCAGCCGAATTTCGCACCCGCCTGCGTGGAGGAAACCAAATGCGAGCCCCCGATGGCCGCGCCCGCCATGAGAATGCCCGGCCCCAACGCCTTGATCAACTGGCGGCGCTCGGACATAGGTTCGGACATACCTTCGGACAAGGGCTCGGTCGCGGATTTGAGATTGTCGTCGGACGGGGTGTTTTCGTTGGACATAGTGGCTCCCTCTATGCGGCTACATCCGTTTTCCAAGATTTTTTTCAGTCCTCGCGTTCCAATCGTAACTCGCCATCCACCATGCGAATGATCCGCTTGCCAATGCGGACAAATTCACCCCGGTCATCGCGCTCCATACTGAAATTGGGCGCGAAACCCGGCTGGATGGTGACGATTTCCAAATTCTGTGCGCCAAGACGGGCCTGGCGACTGACCCGGTTGGCGTTTTCCCCGCCGGATCCCACGAAATCGCCTGTCCTCAGATCCCGCCGGGTTTCGGGACGGGGCGCGGGCGCGCGTGCGGGCGTGGAACCGCCACCGCCACCAAAGCGCTCCAGCAATGCAGAGGGAACACCCTCGACCTCTTTCGCGGGCGGCGGTGGGGGACTCTTGCCCAGGCCGGGTCCCCGCAGAAACAGCATCGGCGCTCCGGAAAGCCCGCTCAAGTCGGCGATAAACACCTCCCTGTCGGTGAACGCAATGCTCACCCGCCCCTCTTCCGCTTCACGATATTCCCGCACGTCGCCCACCGGCCCTTGAAACAGGTCGGTAAACCCATGCCCGATCAACTGTCCGGGATTCTTGCGGCTGGTGGCCACCAGATCTTTTCCGTCCGTCCAACCGCTGCGATACACGAAATACTGTTCGCCGGGACCGTAGAGGGTATGGGAAATCACGTCCCCGGGATTCACGGGTTCCTCCCCAATCGGCCAGAAAAGCAGGGCGAACACCGCATGATGGGGATACCAAATCGCGTCGTAGGTGCGCGGACCTTCCGGCTCCACCTCGTTTTGGTAAAACCACAATAATGCCGGACGGTGCGCTTCGGGCACGATTCCGAAGCCCCGGGCAAAATCTCCGCCGGTGCTCATCCCTCCCCGATCAAATACTTCCGAAGCATAGATCCCCTGCATGGGCGAGCGGAGACGGTTCCCGTCCCGGACGATTTCATACATCCACTTGGACACCAGCCACTCCCCTCCCGAAAAGGGCTCCACAAAATCCAGGGCCAGACTGGTGCGCAGGGCATGCAGGTAGGTGATCAGTCCGGTGTTGGAATTCAGACGCCCCCCGTGATGCCCCTCGAAAAACCAGGCCGAATCCCCGTACCCCACTTCCAAGGCACGGCGGGCGCGTTGCAGAAACACCCGGTGCGCGCGCTCCGTAATTTCATCATCCGTGCCGGGATCGCCGAGAATGGCGAGGATCGCGGTGCCCCCGCCCCCGTTCCAGGCGCCGTAGTGATTGGAATGGGGCGAATGCTGTCCGCCGAGGGTGTTGAACACCAAATCGCCGTCCACGGGTTCCGCGAGCGCGGTTTCCCCGCCAAATTCCGTGCCGGGAGGCGCGAAAACGGCATCCTGAATTCTGCGCGCGACCTCGGTGCGGAATTCCTCGTCCCAAGCATGGTAACAAAGGTCATAGGCCATGGCCACGGCCGCGAAACTGGAGCCGGCGCGAAGCTTTCCGCCGGGGCGAATGAAACTGTAGCGGGGATCGCGGTCCCGCTGTCCATCCAAGGCCTTCTGCACGCTCTGCCTGGCCAAGTCGGCGTATTTTTCATCCTCGGTCAGTTGATACAACATGCCGAAGCCCACCCCGTGCCAGAGCGTGTAGGCACCCACGGGCAAGCGGTCGGACGCCCCATAGGATTGGGTTGCCGACTGAAAGCGGGTGGGCATCTCCTCGCCCCCGCCGAGCAAAAGACGCAGACGCTCGACGATCTCCCGCCCCTCGGGCGTTTCCGCGCGGGCCCGAATGGCGGGCAGATCCTCGGCCCGAAAAAGAATGCGGGGGTGCTCGCCGGGTTCGAAGGGGGTTCGTCCCGCGAACGCATCCGGCCAAGGACGCTCCCGGCGCCGTCCCCTCACCTCCCCGCTCACCTCCACCTCCCGGAAAACGCCGGTGAAGGTGCCGGTGTATCGATCTCCGTCGCGACGGAGATCCAATTCATACACCGCGTCCCCTCCCGGCATCCACGGATCGGGATGGATCTCCATCTCCACCCGCATGAAAATGCGTCCGTCCTCCTCCCGCACCTCTTGTAGGCGTCCCTCGTGATCCATCTGATTGAACCAGCGATCCCGATTGTCGTTTTCACCGCCAGGGGTGCGCATCCCCGTCCAGCCCATGAACCGCTCCCGCCATTCGCCATCCCGCTCAAAGAGATAAAGCGCCACATCCCGCGGAGTGTCGGGATCGGGATGAAACAATGCGCCACGCAATTCCAAATCCACGTTCCGAAAAACGTCCGGACCGGCTGACACCGCACTGGAAACCGCCATCGCAGCCATTAGCAATGCCCTTGAAAATCTGAATTGGAAATCTTGCATAAAAACACCTTCATCGTTTAATAGGCTTCAAGGGTTCGGGCGATCACGCCATAGGCGACATTCATCGCGGTCTGTTCCTCCCGCGCCTCAGGAATGATCCTTGACCGAGTGTCGTGAATGACGTAGGCGCGGTCCCGGAAAAAATGACCGGGCGGCGGATCGGCAAGCTCCGGCAATTCCGCCTTGGCCTCGCGATAGTCGCGGATTTCGTTTTCCTCCGTCCAGCCGCGCACGATGAACGATCCGTCCATGGTGCGGGACAAATGTCCGACGGTCTGATCCAGCGCCTCGTGTTGGCGGCGAATTTCGCGGTGCGCCCGCAAACGCTCCCGCGCCTCGGCGGGCTCCAGCAATGGACGCGCCTCCAAGAGAAAATACGGACGGGCCGAATCCCCAAGGGCTTCGGGACTCCGCCGCAGCGCCACCGATTCGGTTTTCCACACCAGAATATCCTCTGCCGCCAGGCTCAGCCCCGGCAGTTCCGGGGCCGCCGCTCCCAAAGTCGCGCTCCACCCCCGTGGCAAGTCGCGGTTCAGCGTGCGGACCAGATCCGCGCCGCTGTTTCTCGTCCCGTCCCCGCACCCCCCGGCGAGCAACAAACACACGATTCCCATGCAAAAGGCAAACGATTTCATGAACGACTCCCGGTCGGATTTTTTTCATCATTCGGCCGCGTTCGCTGCCGCTCCAAGGCTTCCGCCGCCCAGCGGCGCACCGCCTCATCCTCGTCCTCCAGCGCCTTCTCCAACGCCTCTCGGGCCCGAGGTTGCGGAAAAGCCCCCAAGGCGCTGACCGACCATTGACGCACCCGGGCATCCTCGTGGGCGGCCAATTCAACAAGTGCCAACAAGGCCCGCTCCGTAGCCCCCACCCGCTTCATCACTTCAATTAGTCTGCCCAGCACGTGCCGTGGAAGCGCGTCGGATTCCCCGACCGCCACAAAAAGCGTCTCCACGCCCTCTTCTCCCAGATGGGCCAGAAGCTCCACGGCATACATCCCCGGATCCACCCCGGCCGGATTGTCCGGCGCGGGCGTTTCCCGCAGCAAACGGTCCAGTTCGGGAATGGCCCGTGACCCCAGATCCAGCACCGCCGGCCCCACCGCGGCCTCTTGCAATGCCGGACCGATCGACGGATCGGCCAACAAACCCACCAACACCTTGGACGCGCGGTCCTCCTCGAAACCGGCCAGCGCCCGAATGGCCGTGGCAGGCGTGTTCACACCACCATCCTTCCGGCGAATCAGGTATAGCAAGGTATCGATGCCCCGCGGATCCCCGAGGTCAACCAAGGCCGGAATCCCGAAGTCATCCGCCACCTGGTCCACATCGTGTACGGTTCGCAGCGGCCTTTTCCGCAATGCCGCATCCAGCGACTCAAACGCGGAACGGTCCCCGATCCGTCCCAGAGCGCGCATGGCCTCGCGCACAGGACCAAAGCTGGCATACGCATCCACCTCGGCGACCAAAGTCGGCACCATGTCCATCGATTCAATCCGCCCGGCCACAACAAGAATATCCTCCATCAAGCGCCGCCATTGATCAGGGCGTTCCCTGTCCAGTCGCGCATGCAGTTCCGCCAAGGCCGGGCCGGGGCGGGGATCGCCAATGTCCCCCAGCGTACTGAGCGCGGCACGACGGAGGGGCACCGGATGACGGTTCTCAAGCGCAAGAGCCAAGACCGCATCCAAGGCAGTGGCATCGCCCATTCGCCCCAGGGCCTCCAACGCCGCCATCCGCTCGGCGTTCTCCTCCGTTTTCTCCAGCCGCGAAAGCACGGCACCGACCGCTTCCGGCCCGCCATGTTTCCCCAAAACCGAAATCGCCTCCAAGCGGAGATTCGGATCGTCGCCATTCAAAATGCCGAGCACAAGGGCCTGCCCCCGTGCGTCCCCGCGCCGCAAAAGATGCAAGGCGGCTTGCGCCGCCAATTTTTCATCCACATCCGCCAACCGTTCCGCCAACGCATCGCGAAGCCTCGCTTCCCCCGCATCCATTTCCGCTTGCTCACGCGGAACGGGAGCGGTGATCGCACCGCGCAGCGCGGCGGGATCCCATCCGCGATCCGCTTTTTTTTCGGCGGACACGTCCCCGCTCGCGAGCAGATCCATCGCCTGCAAACGCACCTCCCGGGGACGTTCGGAATCCGCCACGACGCCGTAAAGCGCATCCAGACCCTCAGCCCCGGCATTTCGAAACGCCGCCCGGGCCGCCCCGGCGAATTCCCTGCGCTCGGAAGTGATCATGTCCTGCAAAGCCTCCATCGCCGTCGCTTCCCCGATGCCCAACAACGCGCCGGCAACGCTTTCGCGAACCCGCGCGATTTCCGCCGTGCGCTGACGCTCCACCAGCTTGGCGAATTCAGTGGCGGCCCGCTCTTCGTCCCGTTCCAGCCAATCATGCATCCCGGGGCTGATGTGTCCTCCGGTCCGCCGACGGACTTCATCGAAGTGCACTTTGATTTGCTGGATGTCAAAGCGGGTGGGTCCCTGTTCCAGACGACGTTTGCGCACCGCCTCATCGGCTTCGCCCAACGGCTCTTCCGCCAAGCGAACCAATGCCGGCACCGCCGTCTCATCGCCATGGATGGCCAAAGCCTCCGCCGCGCGAATGCGCAGCGCGGCGGCGCGGGCCTCCAAGGCGGCAATCAACAGGTCCGCACGAGCGTGGTTTTCTCCGTTTTCAAGAACCGCGTTGAACACCAAGGTTTGTTCCTCCGAAGCCAGTTCGGGAAAGCGGCGCACCAAAAGATCGAACGCCTCTCCGCCGGTGGCGCCGAGAGAAGCGAGCGAAGATTGACGCACCGCCGGCGAGGGGTCCGTCCGGTGCCGTTCGGCCAGCGCTTCCGCGGCCGGTTTCCAGCGAAGCCGCCCCAGCGCCTGCGCGGCCGCCAAGCGAATCGCCTCGGCATCCGCCTCCAGCAACTCGACAAGCTCCCCGCCCACTTCATCGGCGGGATAAGCGGCCAGGCTCCGAATGGCGGCGATGCGCACGCGGGGCTGATGATCCGTACGGGCCGCACCAACCAACGCCGGCAAGGCCTCCGGATGCGTTTCTTTTCCCAGTGCGGCGGCGGCGGATTCGCGCGCCATCGGCTCTCCCTCGCGCAAGCGACGAATCTCATCCGCCACCGGAGATTCGCTCAAATCCCGTGCGTCCCTCCCGCAACCGGCCGCGAGCAAAAGCCCCAACAGAAGCGCGAAAATACGATGGCGGCACTTATTGCAATTCATCGTGCACACCATGGGCACTGCGGAGATGGACGTTGCGCATGCCGTATAATTCCAAGGTATCGACCATATCCATCAGGTGATAATATTGCACCCGCCGGTCCACGTCCAGGCGCACCGGCAGATCCGGACGCTCCCGCGAGACGCTGGCAAGCACCTGAATCAGTTCGTGGCGCGACACCGGCGCCTGGTTCCGATGCATGGCGCCGTCATCCACGTACCGCTCCCCTTCCCGGGTCACGGTAATCACCAGTTCCTCGGCATGGTTGGCGTCCTTGGCTTCAATCGCCTGAGGCATCTCGATGGCGAGTTCCTTGTGCGGCTTCTTCAGGCTGGCGGTCACCAAAAAGAAAATCAACAGCAGGAACACCATGTCGATGAGCGGCTCCATTTGCACATGGGGATCTTCGTCAGTTTCACGGCGTATCATGAGAGGCGTCTCCAAAGAGGTTGAGAACGGGGTTACGAAAACAAAGGGTCACCGTGAGGCCTCCGAGGGAATGCCTTCGGTAAGCACGGGATCCTCATAGGTCATGAGAATTACCGAAAATCCGGTGGTGCCTGGCGCGTTTTCAAGCTTGAACAGGAATTGATTGATCCCCTTTTTGAGCGGCACCACCCGGAAATTATGGGCCGCGAAAGGCACCCAGGGCTGTTGTTCGGGCGGACCCTGCCAAACACGGCGGCCATTCACCCAGCAGACCCCGAAGTCGTCGCTCGCGAAGGAGGCCAACACCGTCCGGTCGGCGTCCGAATGCACTTCGGTGTAAAAATACCAAATGGCATAGGACTCATTGTCGATCACGAAGGGCTCGATGCGAATGCCGTTTTCCAGAAATTCGGGGTCCATCCGGCGGTATTTCCAGGTCAACCGCCGTCCGTCCTTGCCTTCGTAGGTGGCGTCCAAATCCACCCCCGATTCGGGCGGATAGTGACGATCCAACTGGTCGAGGCGGCGCTGACGTCCGGGGTGTGTGAACGGGCCGACATAATACCAGCGGTCGATGCTCATCCATTCGGAGGGATGCGTCCCCTCCTCTCCCAAGGCATTTCCAAGGGAGACCGGCGGATTGATGACCCGCTGCAGACTGACCCGGCGGAGTTGGTTGGGGTTCAGATAGTGCCCGTAATAGGCCGTTGGCGGCGGAATCACGTCATAAAGTTCCCCGAACTGGTCGGACCTGCGCGTCTCCAGCTCCATGGCCAACTCCACCCAGCGGCGCGCATTGACCACCATGTTCTCCGCCTCCAGATAGGTTTCATTCAACTCATCGCGGAACGCCTTGAAGCGTCCGTCGAGCACGGTGTCGATCTCCCGGTTGAGTTTTTCCGGTTCAATGTCACGCCGCACGGGCATGACCAGCCGGGTGCTGTCGATGGCGGCGCTGAAGGGAATCGGCTCTTCCGGATGCTCCACCAACTGCATGGCCCGGAAGCGCTCGTACAAACGTCCCGCCTCTTCCTCCATCGGCTGGTGCATCCGGTACAGTTCCAAGATGTCCTTTTCCTCGAAATTCGGCAAGGCGCTCCGTTCGATCACGGGCGGTTCGACATCCATCAACGGGGAGAAAACCGCATCCCGGTCGGGGCGTTCCGCCGTGGGCCAAGTACCCGCGGCAATGCTGCGACGTCGTTCTTCGTCGGCCTCGAACAGCCGGGCCAGATTCCGCTCCCGAATCTCGTTGAGCTGATCCCGGTACCCGGCCAATTGCGTCAGAGTCCGGGTCAGACGACGGTGCTGCAATTCCAGAAGCGTGTCCATCGCCCGTTGAATCTCCGCCTCGCGGGCATCCATTTGCGGCGCCGGAGATCCATCGCCAAACACCATCGCCCGCAAGCGCGGACTCACCGCCAGGCTTGCCAACACGATCACGTGCAACAACACCGATGCGATGAAAAACTGCCGGATGCGACGCATCCGCGCCGCCCGCCGGGCCGCCCGCTCCGGGGGCGTCCACACCGGAATATGGGGCCTCAGGCTCATCAGACGCCTTCCCTGGTGGTGGGGGCGGCTTTTTTGCGCACAAACCACTCTACCGTCAGATCACGAAGCTGAGCCTCCAACAAATCCCCAAAGGAGTTGGTGCGGCTTTTGAAATAGTGAAACAACCCCAGACACGGCACCGTAATCACCAAGCCGGTGGCGGTGGTGATCATCGCCTTGGAGATGTCCCCCGCAAAGATGCTCGGATCCCCCGTTTCACCCAGCAGCCGAAAATTTTGGAACGCCCCGATCATCCCCAGCACCGTGCCGAGCAGACCAATCAAAGGGGCCAGCCCGCCCACCACCGCCAAGGGCTGTGCCCGGCGGAAATGCAACCGCAACTCACTGGCCGCGATGTCCTCGGAAATCATCTTCACATCCGCGAAACCCGCCTCCCGATGATCCACCAACGTATGGACCGTGCGCGCAAGAATACTGTCGCTTTGATTGCACAGGGACAGCACCTCGTCATACTGACCTTTATGCCACAAGGCATTCGCTTCTTCCGAAAAGCCCTTGGGCACAATCCGGTCCCGCCGCAAACGCAGCAAACGTTCCAAGGTGAACGCCAAGGCAATGATGCTGAGCACCAAAAGGCCCCACATGACATTGCCGCCCTTGGCCAGTTCATCCATCAAATTCTGAAACCCCTCCACCATGGAAGCCTGGGCCATCAGCGGGGTCGTAAGCAATGCGGTCGCCATCAGCGAAGCCGGGAGTCTGTGTTTTTTCATGTCATATTCCGGGGTTGAGTATCCATAAAGCGCCAAGCCCAAGGCCTGACTATTTCGATTCTGATGCAGTTCACTTATAATGAGCAACCTCTTTTTAGCCCCTGCCGCTTCCGCTTGTCAAGAAGATGTTATTGTTTTCCAATCGAATTTCGCACTTGCGTTCATGCAGAATGTCATTATCCAAATACGGTAGTGCAGAAATATTCCGTTCAAAATATCTACCCCCTGAATCCATGAAAAGCCCTCATTTCCCCGGCATCGCGTCCTCGTTCAGGCCTTTCGCAACCTGGATGCTCCTGTTTGCCGTCCCGCTTTGTCCGGCGGAATCGCCTCCCTCAGCCGCGCGGTTCACGGGAAAAACCATCCTCGTCCTCGAGGAAGCGCTTCCGGATGCACGGGGGGACCTTGTTCTGCCTTTCAACCTGCACCTCACCTGGGAATCCGGCGAAATCGTCAATGCCTGGGGCGAATCTTTCGGAGCGTTCAACACCGTTCCCCATGAGGTCCATCAGATTGAATCCACCTTGACCCCGGAAGGCCTCCGACTCGACGTGGAAGCCCGCCTGCGGAGAGACATGTGGGTCGAAGGCGGCATCGGAAAATGGGAGATCAACCTGCGTCGCATCCCATCCGACGGACAGGTCTATTCGTTGGATCACAACGCCCTCCGCACCGGCACCGCCCTGGAAAGCTTCGAAGGGTCTTTTTCCGGGGTCTTTACCCGGGACGACGCGAGCCATCCGTCCGAAGGAAGCGCCCTGGGCATCCGTTGGGCCGCGCCCGGTCCGCCACAGCGTCCCCCCATTGCCCATGATGAACGCCCCCGGATTCTCATGCGGCAAACGGATTTGCCCGAACTCCAGGAGCGTCTGGAAAGCGATTTGGGACAGGCCATTGCCCGCGCCCTGCCGGAAACCTTCGGCCCCATCGGCCCCGCCATTCTCTACACCCTCACCGGAGAAGAAGACCACGCCCGCGAGGCCGCCAAACGCACCCATGCCGAGATGACGGACCGCGAACGCATTTCCGAACATGAAACCCACCAGAGCACTTTCTGGGCCGACCGCGCCCTGCGGGCCGCCATCGCCCTCGACCACTGTTACGAGGCCTGGGAGCCGGAATTCCGCGCGGAAGTCATCGACTTCATCACCCGCATGTCCGAAAACTACCTCGACAGTCCCTGGCGTTCCGGGTCCGCTCCCATCACCCGCCCCGGCAACACCAAAGCCGACAAGATTTACGCCGCCAGCGGCATCGGCATGCTCGCGCTCAGGGGCCTCCCCGGCAGTCCGCCCCGTCCGCCCCCCGAATCGGCCAACCCGGGAGCCTCCGCCCTGCAGGCAAGGTTCGGCGCCCCGGAGGGCATTGATGCCGCCGCCCGCAGAGAGGCCTATGAACGGGCGCGTGCCTTTTGGGAGGAGAATGACGGGGCCGACCCACGCTACCTCAACGGCCTCGAAAAGGCCCGGCGCATCGTTTCCGTTTCCCTCTACAGCGCCATCGGCGAGGGCGGCAGCGGCGGCATGCCCTATCTCTACGACTTCGACCTCGCCTGGCGCAACGCCTTCGGCCAGCCCGTCAGTATCCGCCCCATCCTGTCCCTCGCCGCCACCGACGCCCTCTTCTCCACCCTTTGGCTGCCCGATGAAAATGGACGCCCCTCCCCCGAAAATCTCCTCGGAAGTTCAACGGCCCTCAACGGGGCCATGATCAGCCGCTACTTTGCTTCGGCCGACCCCGAACTGCGCCCCGCCATCGCCTGGTACTGGTTGCAACTTGCCGGCATCGCAAACGGCCACTTGGACGGACCCGAAGACGCGGAAAAACTGATCGAAACCATGCGCGACGATCCGATCGCCCTGCATTACGCCCTTCGCGAATGGCCCTTGGACGACTTCCAAGTCACCTCCCCCGCCGACATCCTGCCGCACGCCTTCGAGGACAAAGCCCGCGGTGATTTTTGGTTCCGCAACGCTTGGAGCGGACCCGACGACATCCTCGCCAACCTTGCCACCCGCCAACTCGGATCCCGCCGTCCCCACACCCGCGCCACCGATCCCTATGCCGGCACCTTCCGGATCCACGGACTCGGACACACCTGGGTTCACGACGGACACCTTCCCCGCAACCAATGGGCCAATCCCCTCCGCTACAACCTCGTTCAACTCCCCGAAGTCCACACCAACAACTGGGCCCAGGGACGGGTCCTCGACTATATTTCCCACCCGCACGGCGCCTCCGTGCGCCTCGACCTCAGCCTCATGTACGAAAAACATGAATACGTCGAGGAAACCGCCATGGTCACCGAAACCTTCCGCGGCAACCTCACCCGGGAACGCCCCGTCACCCGCAACGTTCACCGCCTCGGCGACATCGGGGTGGACGCCACCCGCATCTTCGCCACGGATTTTTCCGGCCGGGCCGGCGTTCCCGCCGTTTTCGCCCTCGCCGACCGCCTCTCCGGCGACCACGCAAAAGAATGGCAACTCCACGTCACCGATCTCGCCGACAGCGAAGTCCGGGTTGAAGGCAACACCTTCCACATCACCAAAGGGGACGCCACCCTCACCGGCACCTTCATCGCCCCCGCCGACGTCAAAATCGAAAAACGCCTCCAATACACCAGCGAAACCTTCGTCACCATCTACAAAGACTACGCCTACCAAAACTACACCCGCGACCTGCTCATCGCCAGCGGTCCCCGGGGAAACGAAGGCGAATTTCTGCTCGTCATGACCCTGAGCGAAGGACCGGAATCCCCCCGGGTGACCCGCATAACCGAAGAAAATCCCGTGGCCCTAATCAACGGACTTCAGGTTCATTTCGGCGAAAAAGCCATCACCTTTGAGTCCCCTACCCAGACCCCTTGAGAGGGTAGTAGTACCCATAATGAAGGTTATCAATAAACGTACACTTCTTAATCAGCCTGCGACACCATTTCCGCCGCGCGGATGATCCGGTATTGGCTTCTTTCCGATGAATTTTCCGCGGGACTTCGCAGGGCCAAGGCCACGACCCCGGGTTTGAGTCTGCGCCCGGAGGGTTCCGTTGGAGGCGCCTCCATTTTCAGATCTTTCAATTATTGGGCCACATCATTTTCCGCCGAACGGCGCGCCTCCTCGATACGTTTCAGAACCGACTGAAGGGCCGCTTCCGCTACGCTCAGATTCCGTTTCAATTTTTGCAATTCCCGTTCATTCTCCGCCAATTCGAGATGCTGGGCGCGTAGCCGATGTTTGAGGCTCTCGAGTTCTTCGCCGACGGCATCTCGCTGCCCCTTAAGCACTTCAAGGAGCATTTCAAGTTCCCGTTCCAACACCTGCGAATCGGCATCGGGATCTTCAGCCAAGGCTTCGAGTCGAGTTTCCGTTCTCAAAATTTCCACCTTAATTTCATGGAATGATCGATTAAGATCCGTCAACGATGTTGCGTCCGCCTCAATTCGTTGGAGAAGGATTTGCATGGGGCGTTCACGCTGGAATGCCAGCAGAGCTTCCCGCGCCTCGTTCAACTGCATTCGTTGAATTTCGGCCTGTCGATCCAGCCACTGCACGGCCGCCTCGGTATTTTCATTGAAATCATCCGCCACCCCATTTTCATCCTTCGCCCCCTCCCCAAGCACCGCCACCCGACCCGGCACGGGCAAATCCGAATCCAGCGCCGATGCAATGGAAAGCGGATGCAAACCCTCGGAATCCGTCTGAGAAACCTCCGGTTGCGGTTGACCACAGCCGCTCAGCAAAAGCAAACCACAACACAGCACATAAAAAGAGCCACAAATGATTTTCATTTCATAACCAAAGCACATACGAAACCGGTTTCAAGGAAGAAGTGCGGATGCACAGCAAAGATCTCACGGATTCAGGATAATGCAAAACCAGAGGTCCTCACCCGTCTTCCATCAATTCCAAAGCCGGAAAAGCTTTCAATTCCAAGAGTAATTTCCCCACCTCATAGATCACTATGCTTGTGGGACGCATCCTGACCGTCAATGTCTCCGACAGCTTAACCTCCGCGGATACCGTGCGGGTAGTCACTTGGCAGTCTTTCAGACTCGGATGTTTGTCACGAAACACTTTCAGGTGACGCAAAGCTCTTTTGTCCTTCGCGGGCCGGTCAGACCACTTCACTTCCGTGGCCAGCAAGGGCTTTTGGGTTCTGCCGGACAAATGCACCAAATCAATCTCACCGGAGTCCCACCTCGCATAGTAGATTCGATCCATGATTTTCGGGTCGTGAAACCATTGTGCAAACAACGCGGTTTCCGCCAGGGCACCCATGGTCTGGTCGTCCTCGGCGGGGTTGCCAAACAACGCGGCCCGCATGGAAGGGTTGGTCAGGTAGACTTTGAACGAGGTTGCGCGCTGGAAACGTCGGGCATTCTGGTCAATCCGATGCACCCGCCGGATCAGAAAGGCCGCCTCCAAATATTCCAGATAACGTGACAAGGTGGCCTTGGCGACCCCCGAGGATTTCGAGAGTTCATCCAGACTCACCTCGTTTCCGGTATTATAGGCCAAGGTGGTAAAGAGCCTGTTTAGTTCCTGAATGTCACGGATGCCATATAACTGCGGCAAGTCCCTCAACAACACTTTATCGATAATGTCGCTTTTAATGAACCGTCCGCTTTCATTTCGAACGGTCGCATTGAACACGGCCTCGGGATAACCACCATAGTTCAGGTAGTTCACAAACTCGGTATTCAAGGCTTCGATGTCGGTTGCGTGAAAGGTGTTTTCATCCTCAAACCCGATCAGTTTCTCCTCTTTTCCGACGAAGTCCAAATACTCCGCGAAGGTCAACGGCGGCAACAGGAACTCGGTGAAACGGCCTGCCCCCGACTCCCGGCTTTTCAGCCGCAGCGCGGCCGCCGCCGATCCGGAAGCAACGAACCGGATGTGCGGGAAACTGTCAACCAGGGATTTGAGGTGCACCTCCCAGTCTTTCAGATACTGGATTTCATCAAAAATAATCGTGAGGGCTGCCGCCTTCGGGTGCCCGAAACGCTCTTGGAAATTTCGCACGAATTTTTCCAACGCGGTGTCGGTATACACCGGCGTTTCCAACGACAAAAACAAAATTCGGTCTCCGGGTGTCCCGTCCGCCAACAGTTGCTCAATCGATTGATGCAACATCACCGTCTTTCCAACCCGCCTCGGCCCCATTAGAATTACGGCCCGATTGACCTTTCGGTTCGTGATCAGATTGTAAAAGGGCGCGAAATAACTCCGTTTCGGCAAATTCCGGTAGCTGGCATCCACGGTGGATTCATCATCCCACCAAGGATTGTCAAAGGTGAGACGCTTCTGAATGTCTTGCTGTGAAATTTCTAGCATACAAGATCAGTATAATAAACCTAAATATAGTCAATAAGAAAAGTATGATTGTCTTATTTTATATTATTAGTTCCAAAACGAACCAAAATATGGCTTATTCATGATTTAAAAACAGGACGGCCGAATCGCCCATCGGAACTTCGCAAAAACATCGGGTCTGAATCCTCAAGTGCCACCCTCAAGGTTTTGCAAAAACCGGATTCCGCCGGATACTGGCCCATGCCCGTCCATCTTCACGCCATCCAAACCTGGAACCCGCCCACCGCATACACGCAAGACGAGGCCTCCGCCCGGGTGGAGGCACAATTTGACAACAAACGCTTCCGGCGCATCCTGCGCCATGTCTACCGTCACTCGGGCATCGAAACCCGCCACAGCGCCGTCGGGGTTTTCGGGCAATCGGACAAAACCACTCTTTTTCATGACCGCGGGGATGGCCGTTGGAGCAATCCCGGCACCGGGGATCGCAACAAGGCGTTTATCGAGGTCTCCAAGACCGCCTCCGTCGAGCTGGCCCGGAAAACCCTGAACAGCGCCCCCGGCTTTGCCGCCGCCGACATCACCCATGTGATCACAGCTTCCTGCACCGGCTTTTATACGCCTGGTCCCGATTATCATATCGTGCGCGGCTTGGAACTATCGCCGGAGGTCGAACGTTTTCACCTCGGTTTCATGGGCTGCTACGCCGCCTTTCCCGCCCTGCGCATGGCCCGGTCCCTTTGTCAGAATGATCCGAACGCGGTGGTGCTCATCGAATGCCTCGAACTCTGCAGCCTGCATCTGCAACTCGAAACCGACAACGAGGAGGCCCTCGTCTCCGGATCGCTTTTCGCCGATGGCGCGGGCTGCGCCCTGGTCAGCGGACGTCCGCCCGCCCCGGGCCAAAACGGCTATGAACTCCAGTCCCTCGCCTCCACCCTCACCCCCAACGGAGAAGACAGCATGGCCTGGGAAATCGGCAACCACGGCTATGAAATCGTCCTCTCCAGCTACGTCCCCCAAATTTTGGGCGACAACATCCGCAACGCCATTCTCCCCCACCTGCAAAAACTGAATTGGGAAATCCCCGCTGTGGATTTCTGGGCCGCGCATCCCGGAGGAAAAGCCATTCTGGATCAAATTTCCAAGGCCCTGGACTTGAACTCTGCGGATCTCGACATCGCCCGCAACGTGCTCCGCGACTACGGCAACATGAGCAGCGCCACCATCTTTTTTCTGCTCCAAAAAGGCCTGGAGAATCTCGAACCCGGACCCCGCACCGCCGCCATGGCCTTTGGTCCCGGACTCACGGTCGAACTGGCCCTGATGGAAAGGAGGCGTTTTTGATCACCATCGTCGGCGCCGGACCCGTGGGACTGGTCCTCGCCTGTCTGCTCGGCAAACAGGGACGGGCGGTCACCCTCTACGAAAAGCGCGTGGCACTGCCCGCCGCCTCCATGGCCATCGGCATCACCCCGCCTTCCCTCGACATTTTGGAAAAAATCGATCTGAAAGCCGAATTTTTACACCGCGGCCTGCTCATCCCCCGGGCCCAAGTCTTCGAATCCGGAAAACCCTGCGGAACCGTGGACTTCCGAGACTCGGAAAACGAAATTTTATCGCTTCCGCAGTTCGGAACCCTTAAACTCCTTCGCCAACGCCTCTCGAAATTGAAAAACGTTCATCTGTGCGAGGGCGTGGAAATGACCCCGGAGCGCTTGCGGACCTGCAAGGGCTGGATCATCGCCTGCGACGGCGCGGACAGCTCCCTGCGGCGGCACTGCGGCATTCCCATGCGGCGCCACGAATACGGGGTCTCCTTTGTCATGGCCGATTTCGAAGACAAGGAGGACCTGGGCGACGAAGCCCGCCTCTATTTCTCCCCCCGCGGGGCCGTGGAATCCTTTCCCCTGCCCGGCGGAAAACGGCGCTGGATCGTCCAGCGAACCCAAAACGCGCCTCCGACCCTCGAAACCCTCCTCCAGCGCGTCCAGGCTGCCGCCGGATTCGATCTCGCGGGGCGCGCACACGGAAACCTCTATCCCTTCACTCCGCAAAGAACTCTGGCCAAATCCTTTTTTCATCAGCAGATCATACTTTGCGGCGACGCCGCCCACACCATGAGCCCCATTGGCGGACAAGGCATGAACACCGGATTTGCCGATGCGTTCCTGCTGTCCCGAATCCTGCCCGATCCCAGCCCGCAGGCTTTGCAGGCGTACACCCGCGAACGGCAGCGCGCCTTTCGCATCGCCGCCCGCAGAGCCGCCCAGGGCATGTGGCTGGGCACCCGCACCGGCATCCCGGCCAGCCGCACCCGCGCCCTGCTGCTCAAAACCGCCCTCCATCAACCCCGCGTTCGCGAAACCCTGGCCCGAACCTTTGCCATGCGCAATCTTCCGCAACCCCGTACCCCATGAGCTTTTTCGCCCAATTCCAGGATCGCGCCCGCGATGAAGAGCAAATGGACCATCCCGACTGCGACCCCACGCAACTCTTTCGAACCCTGGATCAGTTTCACGGCATCAACCGATGCTTCAGCCGCGCCCGCGGCCTGCTCCGGCGCACCTTCCTCGCCGACATGCAACCCGGACGCCGTTACCACCTTGTCGATCTCGGGGCCGGCGCCTGCGATCTGCCCGTCTGGTTGCTCGCCGCCGCCCGCAAACGCAAGCTCGATCTCCGCATCACCGCCGTGGACGCCGATCCCCGCATCATTGACTACGCCCGCAAACGCTATGGTCACATCGGCGGACTCCACATACGGGAAGGCAACGCCCTCGAACTCGAAACCTTCGCCCCTTTCGACTACCTCTTTGCCAACCATTTCCTGCATCATCTGCCCGACGAAGAGATCTCCATCCTCCTCGCCGAAGCCCACCGTCTTTGCCAACGTGGCTTCGTCATCAGCGACCTTCGCCGAAGTCCCTGGAGTTATCTCGGCTTTTCCCTCTTCGCCCGCGTCTATCGCCGCAGCTTTTCCCGCGCCGACGGTCTCATCTCCATCCGCAAAGGATTTCAACCCCGGGATTTCCACGACATCCCCACCCCCCTCACCCTGCGCACACCACTCCCAGGACGTATTCAAATTCTAGGAGGGTGCTTTCACCCCAAATGTTGACCAATGGTTCGATGTTCAAAGTTCGATGTATAAAGTTCGCTTTCCCAATGCTTCTTTCCGACCCTCAGACCAACCCTCTGTTTTGATGGAGACGGTTAAAGACAAAATTCCAGACTTCAAAAACGAAACCCATTGCGCTGAAACCCACGGCAAAAAAATTCCAGTATCCTGCCAGCGGAACTCGAATGTTTACCATGAAAACGCCCATAAAGGCCATCCACGCAATGGAGAGAACCCATCCCGTGATTTTGATGAACCAAGCGGCGGCGGAATTTTGCCACCTCAAAAACCAAGTGAACCAAATGAATGCGGTTGGGAAGGCGAAAAATGCAAACACCGCCAAATAATCACTGAAATGAGTTTGTAATTCAGACTGAAAAAACGAATAAATCATCACCCATATTGCCCAAGGGAATGAAAAAATAAACAGAAAAGCCGCGCATTTACCAGGAGTGTCCGTGTTTTTCATTGCATGTTTTAATTATCAGTGTGAATCAGTGTCCATCAGTGGTTAATTTCTAGTCGTGCTGGAATCATCAACAGGCCATTCAGCCGACTTTCGCCAATTCCACCAACTTCGCGCACGCCTTTCGAACCCCCGCAAGAATTTTCGCGGGAGAGGCCTCCATCATATAGCAAGGACTGGAAATGATCTTGTTGGCCTCATCCACGGCAATTTCGCCCAGCGGACAATTGCGGGTTTTCATGCCCGTGGCTTCCAGGCCCCCGTGAAACCCGGAAATGTCGTAGGGAGATGATCCTTCCGTGGTACCCAGGGTCATGGTCGCGGAAATGCCGCTGCCCTGCAAGGCCTTGGCCACCGCCACCGGAGCCACGCAAAGGGCGGCGATGGGTTTGCCCGCTTTCACCAGATCCACAATCAACTTGGCCACGGCGGGTTGCACGCTGGCGTCCGGTCCGTCAAAGGCCCAAGTGCAGAGGTTTTTCGCGGCTCCGAAACCACCCGGAATCACCAGGCCATCCAGATCCTCGGCGGATTCCGCCTCCAGCGAAAGAATTTCTCCGCGGGCAATGCGCGCGGATTCCACCAGCACATTGCGCGAGGGCTCCATTTCCTCGCCCTTGAGGTGATTCATCACATGATGCTGGGCCATGTCCGGGGCCAGACATTGCGCCTCCACGCCCAACTCATCCAAGGCGATCAATACCGACACCGCCTCCTGAATTTCACTGCCATCAAACACACCGCAACCGGAAAGCAATACACCAATTTTCATGAAGTCATCTCCTATTTGAAGTTCGCTCTTAGGCTATACCCCATGACCCGATGCCGCAAGTGGAAATTCGAATTCAATTTGCGCTTTGGGCTTTCCGGTCGAATTTCAACCATGTCCCGCATCTCCATCAAACCCGCAAACGAATATCCCTGGTACCTCCGCCTCCTCTACGCCCGTCAAAAAAAGCGCTTCGGACAAGCCATGCAGCCGACGCAAATCTGGGGCCGCTCCCCGGCGCTGCTCCTGCGGTTCCTCGCTTTTTTCCAGGGCCTGGAACGAAAGAAATCCCCCATCCCCCCCGTCTTGCGGGCCCTGATCACCGTCCGGGTTTCCCAAATCAACCACTGCGCCTTTTGCATCGATTTCAATGCCATGCGGGTGCTCAAGCACCGGGATCAGGAGGAAAAACTTTCGGGATTGAAAGACTTCCGCGCGCAGGATACCTTCACGCCCGCGGAAAAAGCGGCTTTGGCCTATACGGAGGCCATCACCTACACGGACCGGGAAGTCGATGACGCCCTGTTCAACGAATTGCGCGCCCACTACGACGAAGACGCCATCGTCGAACTCACCGCCCTCATCGCCTTCCAAAACCTCTCCAGCAAATTCAACGCCGCCCTCGACATCCCCTCCCACGGCCTTTGCGAAATCGGGGACAGCTTGTAAGCCGAAAAAATCTCCACGCTTGACGACACGAAATTGGAAACGTACGTAAAAGGCGTGACAACTTCCTCCCCATCCGAATCTTTTCCGAAAGCCCGCCCCAGTACGTCAAATGACGCTTCCCGTGCGGCCGAGCTTCAACGTCTCCGGTCTATGACAGTGGAAGAGCGCATGCGGCTGGCCTTGTCCCTCCACAGGCAGTTCTCCAAGCTGAATCCCCAACCGTGGAATCCGAAATGAATGTTGCTGGCGATTTATTAAGCGAAGCTGAACGGATTGCGGAAGTCGCCGCCGACCAGGGGATCGATCTCCTTGTGGTCGGAGCCATGGCCTTGGCCGCCCACCACTATGTTCGAAGCACCGGGGACGTTGATCTGGCTGGAAACGTGGACCTTCCCCAACTCAGGTCTTTGGCGGAAACGTTGAAAACTTTGGGATATCGGGTCGAACTCAGAGAACCGGATGCCCAAGATCCTTTGGGGGGTGTACTGGACATTCACAGTCCTTCCGGACTGGTGCAAATCATCAGTTTCGCCGATCGGTTTCCCGCCGTCATTCACGACGCCCTTCGGGAGGCCCGCTTGGTTCTTCACCCCAAAAGCCGCCTGCGCATTCTTCCTCTCCCCCATCTGGTGGTGTTGAAGCTCTATGCCGGGGGATTCAAATCCAAGGCGGATATTGTCGAAGTCTTGTCTCGAAATCCAGACGTGAACCTGAATGAAGTGGCTGCGCTTTGTGATCAATACCGCATTCGTGGCTTTGAAGAAATCCGCAAGGAATTGAATGCTTGATCTTTTCATCCATACCACTTGCGCACAGAATGTAGCGATGAAAAGCTTGTGTAATACGGGGATGGGTATAAAATAACTCAAGTAGGCAAGGAGAACCATATGACAACGAAAAAAACGGCGAATCACACCAAAGCTTCGGATGCTGAGTTCAGCGATTTGGCGGAAGAGGCGAAGGCCCTTTTGTCGGCAACCACCGATGTGGCGGGCCTGAAAATCGAACGGGCCCGGAAGCGGCTCGCCGCCGCCTTGGAGCGCGAAAAGGAACTGCAGGCGGAACGGGTCGATACGGCCTCCAAACAGGTCCAAGCAGAATTCAAGGAATTGAAGGACTTGGCCTCTACCACGCTGGATTATGTGCAAGACCTCTGTGAGCATGCGCAGGAGGATGTAATGGAACGGGCAAAAACGACGGACCAGCATGTCCGCGCCAACCCGTATCAGGCCATTGGGATTGCCCTGGGCGTGGGTGTGTTATACGGATACTTCCGTGCCCGCCGCCGTGACCGTCATCGGAAATAACCCCATCTATGGAAACAGCACAGGAACGAATTGAGGAGTTGGTTGAGCATTCGAAGGACGTTGCCCTGCTCCTACGCACCATTGGAGAAAACCGACTGGAACTGCTGGTTCTGGACGTACAGGAGGACCGCGATCAGCTCCTGCGCGTCATCTTTCTGGCCCTCGCGGTGGCCGTGTTCGGCCTTTTGGGAGGCATCACCCTCACCTTCCTGATTGTGTATGTCATGCGGGAGGAATCCCTCGCGACCACGCTGGTGTACCTGAGCGCCCTCTATGGACTCATTGTCCTCTTCCTGTGTTGGCGGATTATCCGGCTGTTACGAAACTGGGACATCCTCTCCGACTCCATCGAACAACTCCGCAAAGACAGTTTGTTTCAATAAAGCGGAATGCCATGAACGCAAGGGAAACACAGAAACAGCTTCTGATCGAGGAAAGTGAACTCAATCGCATACAAATGGGAGAACGCATCGATGCGATTCTGAATAACGGCAAATCCATGGTCCGTGATGCGAAAACCATGGGTTGGATGGCCTCGTCGGCGGCGATACTGGCCGGCAGGTTCACCAATTTCCAATGGGGAAAAACCCAAGCGGGCCGAAAATCCAAACCCGCGTACCTACAACTGTTCCTCCAGACGACAACCGAGCTCGCGGCCCTGTGGCTGGCCTACCGCACCTCCCGTGAAGCCAAAAAGGACCCGCCGGAAACCGAGTCGGAGTAGTACCCGACTGCAAAAAAGGGTGAAAGATGAGCTATGATCCGGCGCGGCATCATCGAAAAAGCATCCGGCTGAAGGGGCATGATTATGCCGGGGGCGGGGTGTATTTCGTGACGATTTGCGCACACCGGGAAATGGTGGCGGCGGCGGGAGGCAAGCCTTTCACTGGGGATCTTGCAAAATTGATTGAAGAGCGATTGCGGATCACGGAGGAAAAATGCCCGCAAATGCGGTGGGGAGAATGGGTGACCATGCCGGATCATTTTCATGCCCTGATTTATATGCAGAAGGGTCCGTTGCGCCTGGGGGATGTGGTTGGCGGGTTCAAGGCGGCCGTGTCAAGGGAATGGAGTAGGGGGGGGGGCGGGCGGCCCCGCGGGCCCGCCCCCACCCACCCCCCCCACCCCCCCCCCCACGCCCCACCCCCCCCCCCCCGGTGGCATCGCAATTATTATGAAAGCATCGTGCGGTCGGAGGAGGCGGAGGCGCGGATCGCCGAATATATCCGCATGAATCCGTGGCGATGTGCCCAGGAATTGGGCGATGGTTTGCGGGGCATTGGAAATCCGGCCCTATGGAACCGCGAAAAGCTCGGGGTACTGTGCAGCCGGAACGCGCCGAAAATCGGAAGATTGCCTGCGGCCGACGTCTATTTTGGCGGCTGGCATTCTCCGAAAGAAAAAGAAATCCTGAATTGGCTGCAGAAAAATAAACGGCGGATCATCGCCTGCCCGGCGTGGGGAATCGAGAAGCACGCCTTTGCACCGGGCGTGCGGGACGCGCTCGAGGAAAACCGGATGCTCATCTTGGAAATGCGTGATGTCTCCGGCAACCTTGCGGCGGCCGAGGCCCGAAACCACTTTGTCATTGAACACGCCGATGCGCTTTTTACGCCCCATGTGAGCCGGGGCGGCATGTTGGAACGCTTGATTGCGGCGTCGCAAGATCAGTAGAAACCACCCTGAATCACCGGACGGTAACCCGCACCTCGGCCACCTGCCCGTCGGGCCCCAGGGCGCGGAGGTGGTGTTCACCGGGGTCCAGATTTACGTGGCTGCTTTCTCCCAGCCAGGCGCCGTTGGCGTACCAGTGCACTGGGTCGCCTTCCGTTCCGGCGGTGCGGAGGGGGAGGTTGACGGGGCCTGTCCCTGTTTGTTTCATCTCAAAATTGGGGGTGGGAAAGACAATTCTGAAGGGTTTGTTCGGTATGGCGGGCAGGTCGGGGTCGGTGAGACCAGCGATGATTTCGCGGCCTTGCCAAGCGATGATTTCCTCCGGTTTGGGGGCAAAGGATTCGGTTTCAAACAGGTCCCGGACAATTTCGCCCAATAGCGGCGCCGCGTGGGTGGCGCCGGTGAGACCGCTCACGCCCCGGTTGTCCATCCGCCCCACCCAAACCCCTATGACCCAATCGGCATTCCATCCCACCGTCCAGGCGTCGCGATATCCGTGGGAGGTGCCGGTTTTGAAGGCCACGGAAACCTGATCGGTTTCGGCGGCATGGCCGTGCAAGACGAGATTGCGCTCGGGACCGGACAACATCCGGGTGATCCACCAGGAAACGGCGGGCGGGTAGATGGGTTCCTTTTCGATGGGTTTGCTCTCCACCCCGCGGGGCGTCACCCAGGTTCCGTCCCCGGCAAAGGCGCTGTAGGCGCTCACGAGTTCCAACAGGCTCACCTCCACCCCACCCCCGATCACCAAGCCAAGGCCCAAGTCCTCGGCGCGGGCTCCCTGAAACAAAAAGCCGACCTCCCGCAAATGGGCCAGCAAATCGGGCGTGGTCAAGCGCCGGGCCACTTCCAGGGCGGGCAAATTCAGGCTGCGCACCAGGGCATCGGTGGCACTGACGGTTCCGTCCCATTGACGGTCCATATTGCGGGGACGGTAATCACGGTAGGCACGGGGACTGTCATCGAGCAGGCTGTCCGGCGTGAGCCAGCCGCGCCGCATGGCCAAGCCGTAGGCGAAGGGTTTGAGGGTGGACCCGGGGGCGCGGCGACGGGTGACCATGTCCACCTGCCCATGCCCGGGATGGTCGGGATCCCAGCCGCCCACCCAGCCGCGTATGGCGCCATCGCGGGCGTCCATGACCACCAGCCCCACTCCGTCGACTTCGGCATATCCCGGATTTCGGCGCGCTTGCTCTGCCACTGATTCGAGCAACCGCTGCACGCCGGGATCGAGGGTGGTGCGCAATTCCCCGCTTTCCCCGCGATGACTTTGCAGGACCCAGTCGCTAAAATGCGGCGCCCGTGAAGGCGGAGGCACCCATCGGACCCCGTTTTCGAGCAGCGGTTCCTCCCGCAACACCCCCTCCTCTTTCATCCGCCGCAACACCGTGGTCCGCCGGGCCTCGGCCCGTTCCGGATGACGGTTGGGACTGTAGCGGGCCGGACTTTGCGGCAGGCCCATGATCAGCGCCGCTTCTCCGGCCGACAAATGATGCGCGGCCTTGCCGTAATACCGTTGCGAGGCCGTGGCCAGCCCCTGCCGATTGCCGCCCACGGGAATGCGGTTGAGATACTGCTCCAAAATAAAATCCTTGTCGTAGCGCTGCTCCAACTGCGTGGCCCGAAAGGCTTCAATCACTTTGGTGCGCAGGGTGCGCGGACGCGGTTCGATCAGGCGAATCACCTGCGTGGATATCGTCGAAGCCCCGGAAACCACCCCGCGTTTGCCCAGATTCTGCCCGGTGGCCCGCACAATCGCCAGCATATCCACGCCCCCGTGCCGGGCAAAACGCTGATCCTCCACGCTGATGATCGCGGGTCCGGCCCATTCGCCGGTGTCCTCCAGGGGAATCCACTGCGCGTCCAACCCGTCCGCACCCAAAATCCGCCGCAATTCGCCGCCCTCCGCATCCAGCAAACGCAGATTTTCGGGGGCGTAGGCCAACAAATGATCAGGGAAAGGCATCCAACGAGCCGCCAAATGCCAGGCGCACAGGGCCAAAAGCCCCGCCAGGCCCAGCGCAAGCGCCATGCGTTTCCAGCGACGTATCAAAAAAGGCTTCCAAACAAAATTCATGGCAACACCACCAGTCGCCCCTCCTCGCTGCGGGCCTCGAAATCCGGATCGTACATCGCCTGCGCAAAGGCGGCGGGGAGGGTGAACGTCCCCGGGGTCACCGTTCGCAATAGAAAATACCATTCAGCCTCCTGTCCCCGGAGTACGGGCGGGAAGAGCAGAATCCGGTCGTCCCGCAATTCCAGATTCGCGCCGTCGAACTGATTGCGCACCGCCTGAAAAGCGACCACTTCATGCATGCGGCGATGCAAATTTAGCGACAAAGGTTCCAAACCCGCGGGCAGACGCAAATCCACCGCCAAATATTCCACGGACGTTTTCAGTCCGCTCAATTTCACATGCAAGAGCACATTTTGCCCCGAAGGCAGCGGACCTTCCAGCGGCTGACCCGTGGTATCCAATATCCGCTGGCGTATCGTGAAGGCATTTTCGATTTCGGGAGCTTCGCGGGGAACCCCGCCCAGCAATTCGCGCAGATACACCGCCTCGGTGCCATGATTGCGAAGGATTCCCACAAAATCGAGACCCAAGTCCAGTTGCGTGTCTTCGGCAAGCGCACTGCCATCCGCCCAGCGGAGTTCCAGGGGGGCGCGCTCGCGTCCAAAGGCCGCGTGATAGGCGGACATGGCTCGCAGGGAGGTCGCATTTTCGAAGGTATGTCCCCAACGTCCATTGCGGCGGGCTTCGAGAATCTGCTCCGCCAAACGCGGAATGCGTTCATCGGCCGGATTCAGGCGAAGCAGCACCCGCAACAATTCCGCATTCAGCGAAATCTCGCTGTACCAGGCCTGACCCTTCCCTGGAATCGCACGCATGCCGAGCAGCATTTCCGTCGCCAACGGACGTTCGCCGACCGCGATCATGGCTTCGGCCGCGAGCAGACGTCCCCTTGCGTCAAAATCCTCCCGCCGCTCCCGCAGCCGCTGCACCCAACCCCGATCCAGTTCGCCCCCCAGTGCCAAGGCCCGGGCCGCGCCCGCGATGCGGGCATTGGCGAAGGGATTCTCCGCAGACCAGTTGGCCCGGTTCAATTCGCTCCGCATCCAGTCCAATGCCCGTTGCAAACGCTCGGCTTCCACCTCATGCCCGCGGACCTTGGCCTCCAGCAGAAAATCCAAGGCATGCAGGGTCCCCGAAAAATTGGCATTGGACTGACCCGGCCAATAGGCAAAACCGCCCTGATTCACCTGCATCGTCCAAAGCCGCTGCACGGTGGCGCGGACGATTTCGTCGGCACCGCCTTGCACATGGTCGCCCACCAAGTCCGGCACGAACAGCGCCGGCATGCCCGCGCTCACGGTTTGCTCCAGACAGCCGTAGGGATACCGCAGCAGATAACCCGCCGCCCCCGACAATTCCAAGGCCGGAAACGCAGAAGCCCGTAGAGCCCGGGTGGCATGAAAGGCATGCACCGAATCCTCGGGTTTCATTTCCAGGCTTTCGCCCGGATTCAAGACCGCAAAGCGTTCGTGAACCCGGTAGGGATGCACCGGACGCACCGCCAGTTCGATCTCATCGGTCCAGGCCTCTTCTCCCTGCGCAAAGCGAACCCGAAAACGGGCCACCCCCGCCTCATCGCCGGCCACCACACGCCGACGCAGGATCGTCGCCTCGCCCGCCACCAACTTCACCGACTCCGTGGCACCGGAAATTTCCCGCACCGGCCCTTCCGCCTCCAATCGCACCTCGATTTCCGCGTCTCGATCACTGCGATTGTGCAGACGAACCAGCCAGTCGGTTTCGTCCCCGGGGGCGAGAAAGAGGGGCAAACTCTGTTGGGTGACCACCGGACGGGCCACCTGCGAACGGGCTTCGGCGCTGCCGACCCCGTTGCGGCCCGCTTGCACCGCCATCCAGCGGATTTGTCCCGTAAATTCCGGCATGGGCATGTCCACTTGCAATTCGCCCGACGCCGGAAAGCGCTGCGTCCCCGACCACCATGCCAGCGGTTTGAAGCGTTTGGCGTCCACAGGATTGATGCGGTTGCGGAGCATGTCCGCCCCTCCGCCCATTTCCGGATCGCCGTACTGAAATTGATCCCCGAGTTCCGGCATGAGCAGCGCGAACAAATCCCATTGCCGTCCGGCATAGCGCCGTAAACTGGCAAAAAAGGCAAACGGATTCGGGGTCTGGAAATCGTTCAACAGCAGAATCCCCTCGTCCACCCCCGCCAACACCACCTCCGCGCCCGGTTCGCCGCGCAGGGTGATGGCGACCGTTTCCCCGGGACGCAAACGCGCCGGCGCCTCCACCCGAAGCGGCAGATCCCGGTCCCCAAGTTGCAAATGCAAGGGGACCGCGCCCTCGGCCAACATCACCGGGGACTCTCCGCGTCCGGGGAGCGGACGCACCAGACTCAGCCGCACCCAGACATTGGCCGCGCCCGGATCCGGAACTTCCACCAACAATTCATGATCCCCCTCCGGTACCGACACAAGCTGTTGCGACCAAATCCGATCCGTCTCCACCGTCAGCAAGGCCGTCCCCGCAAAGGGGGCGTTGACCGATAACTTGGCCATCTCACCCGGACGATAATCCGCGCGTTCAAAAGACATCGCCACCCGGTTCGCACGCGGCGGCGCCCCGAATCCGCTGCCGAGCGACAATTCCACACTGGTGGACTGGGATTCGGGATGTTGCACTGCAAATTCCCATTGTCCGTCCGCGGGCGGACGCACCTTAAACACCCCGCGACCGTTTTCCAGCCGCACGGTTTCGCGCTCCTCTTCCAAGCTGACCCGTTCGCTGAACCAGGTCCAGCGGTCATTGGCATCCTGACGGTATCCACTGGTCCAGTTCACCCGCGATGTAATCAGGGTCACCTCGTGGCTTTCCGACACCGCCCGGCCATCGGGGGTGACCATGACCACGTCCAGTTCCGCTTCCCGCCCGTCCCCGGCGCGGGCATGCAAACCCAGATAATGCGGATGCCGGTCGATGCGGCGGGAGATGTAGGTGGCGGCGGGACGTCCTGAAAATTCCCGCACGCTGATGCCGACCATGGCCCGCAGGGCGCTGGGGCCCTGCAGGTGGTCCGGGATTTCGACCCGAAAATCCGCGCCCCCGTTTTCGGCGGTGCGGGCTCGGGCGATGGTGCGGGTAAAACGGCTGAAACTCTCTTTCCGAGCGTCGGAAAAGGTATGCCGGGGGTGTTCCGAGCTTCGGAAAGTCTCCGGCGACACGCTCAAACTCACTTCCACGGCATGATCGGCGGCGGGTCCGCCATAGAGCATGCGGGAATGGGTTTTCAGGAGAAAATTCGGCGGCAAATGCTCGTCGTTTTCAGGCGTGGTGGCGTCCACCACGATTTGCGGCGGCACGAAGGATTCCAAATTCACCTGGGTGCGCCCCATTTCCGGGGCCTTTTCGCCAGGCAGGGAAAGAGCGAAGGTGTAGGTGCCGTTTGGCCAGTCCGCCTCCAGGGTCACTTCTTGGGTGAGCGTGCCCAGATCGTTGAGGGGGAGGATTTCGCGATGGCGAACCAATTGATCGGGACCGCGCAGGGTGACCTGCACTGGAAATTCGCCGGGCAGGCGGAAATCGTTACCGCGCACGATGGCCCGGAAATGGACGGTTTCCCCCGGACGGTACATGCCGCGGTCGGTGTACAAAAACGCTTCGTGCCCTTCGCGAAGGTAGGCCCGTCCCGGGTTTTCGGCGGGAAATTCGACGGCCTGCTCCATGCTGAGTACGCCGAGTCGGTCCCCGTTGCGGGCCACCAGGGCCATGGCCTCCATGCCGGTGCGTTTCGGTATTGGCAGGCGCAGGGTGCCCTCGTCGTCGCTGCGGCCTTCGGCCAGCAACTCCCGGGTGCTGCTCCACACCTGGACCTCCGCGTCGGCCACGGGTTGCCCGTCTCCTAGCCCCACCACCCAAACGAGGAGTTCGTTTTGGTGACGCCTGGTGAGCAGACCGAGTTCGCCATTGACCACGAGCCGGTTGATGCTGTGCTTCGAATTCCGTCCCCTCACCGAAAGGCGGTACACGCCCTGCCCCGCTTCCGCAAGCGCTTCGGTGAGATCCAGGGTCACCGCCCCGCTTTCGGTCAATTCCATTTCCTCGCGCCACACCGGCACCGATAGACTTCTCTCCGGTGACTGCTGTGCAAAATAATGATCCTGACCCGACTTGCGCATGAGCAGTTCGACAAGGTTATGATCCTGCACACGACGCAGGGACAGGGTGAGCTGGCCTTCGTTTTCCACCTCGACTTGCACCTGCTGCGAACCGGCGGCATTGAGGATTTCCCCGCCGTGGCTGAACTTGAGGCCGGGCGATTTTTTCGGAAAGATCACCGCGCTCTCGATTTCCCGATCCAAGCTGCGATGGTTTTGACCCCGCACGCCCTGTCCCAGTCGGACGGTGTAACGCTGATCCGGCTGAAAATCGCCGGTGATGACCACCTCGTCGCGGCGGAACCATCGGGCGTTGCCAATGCTGAAGCGAACTTCCGGTTCGATGCGCAGGTGTTCGCGCAGACTGGCGAGATCGGGGGCGGTATGAAAACGCAGACGAATACTGCCCGGTTCAAAGGTCGGCATTTCGGGCTGCATGTCCAGCAAATGAAAGCGCGTGGGCAGGTCCATGCTGAAGGTTTGCTCGTGTTGCAGGGGACCGCGGGGACCGTGGATGGAGGTCAGCCCCGAAGCCAGGCTCAGGCGCAAGGGCGCGCCACCGCCCAGATCCGCGGAAACGAACACCTCGCCAAACACCGGTGTTTCGCGCAGGCGAACCGAAACCGACTCACCGTGTCGATCCGTCACCCGCAAATGTTTGCGCAAGTCATCGGGATGCACCTCCTGATTGAAGCGCAAGGAAATCTCCATGGTCTGATTCCCCTCCACATGCATCAGACGTCCGCCCAGAAATTGCAGCGGCGGACCCTGCAGACGCGCGTGGTGACGGGTCAGCGACACCCGGCCCTGCAAATTGGTGACCGTGGTCTCCAGATCCGTGTGAAACGCCTGCCCGGGGGACCAAGGCGCGTTGGGGGTGAACTGCAAGGTGCGGTCATTGATCCAGACGAAATCGCCGCCGACCTCCGGGGAAAAGGTCACCGGCGCCAGCGGGGGGGCGGTGCCGACTTCCGAATCGGAGATGACCGGCTGATCCCATCGCCACTTCAGCGCCTCCCGACCCGAAAGCACCGCATCCTCCAAAGGCATCTCCACCAATTTCGGGTCGGCCAGCTCGCGGGACAGCGATTGCTCGTACAGCCAAAGCCCGCGCCAAAGTCCGGTGCCGTTCAACAACAAAAAAGCCACGGCCAAAAATATCCAATCCTTGCGTTTCATGCGGAATCTCCTGAGGGTTCCCGAAGAAATTACCGTAAGAAAATCACCAGAATCTCACCAAGCGGAAAAATCTTCTCAGGGTCATGCATTTTGAAGGATTTTGGAAGGGGACGGAAAAAGGGAGGAATTTAATCCGCCGGGCGAATACACGATTCACTCCAAAGTAAGACCGATTCGGCAAGGCGAACCGCTTCCTGCCAATCCGATTCCGTGAGGGGCTCGTCGAAACCGGGATAGCGGCCCTCAACCGCGTATCCGGTCAATATGACGGCTTCTTCCAAACCATTGGGTATTTCACACAACCCGTGGAGTAATCCGAAAAGCTTCGCCAAGTCGTGAGTGTAAGGAAAAGAGGTTTGATGGTAAAGGATCATCGCTTTTAAAGCCTTTTCCACGCACTGCTGAGCGTGGTAGCAGTGATCTTCCCAGAATGTTCCGGGAATTTTATGGCTGGCCATGAAAAAATCGGAGCGGGCCCGATTCAGCCATGTGAGCGGATTGTCCACTTGCTGCGAGTCAGGCGGCATAAAGCTCTATCCCCTCGCGAAGGGCGGGCTCAAGAACCGAGGCTTTGCAGTCCCGGTAAGCGGTCACATCCCCTTCCGTCACCACGACAATATCAACGGGAAACTCAAACCCGATCATCTTTCGATACAAAGCTTGACGGGTCTTTCTACGGTGAACGCCCTCCCTGACGACGACCAGCACATCCAAATCACTCTGGGTGTTCATTTCCCCGCGCGCGGCGGAACCAAACAAAAAAATTTTCGCCGGATTCGAGGCAGAGCGGATCCGGCTCACCAAATCATTTGTGGTTTCAAGGTTAAGGGTCATAATGGAATCATCGAATACGCGACAAGGTTTGTCAAGAGCGAAGGAAACAGGAGCACCCAATTCTTTCAAAACGCAAGGTCTTAGAATTTTTCAGCCAAAAGATTCCGAATCTTGACTTCCCGGATGCAAACGGCAAGGAGAGGTCATGTCCATTTCCCAAACCGAACCGATGCACGCCGAGATCCCGCTCCGCCGGGTCGGCCCCCTGCGCATGCGCTATCAAGGGGCGACCGAGGATATCTCCGTGCCCCTGGCCACCTACGAAACCCCGCTCTGGCCCAGCACCCATCGCGGGGCGCTGGTTTCACGTCACAGCGGCGGCATCGCCTGCACGGTGGTGGATGACCGCATGACCCGCTCGATTCTGGTGGAAGCCCCCCATGCCGAAGCCGCCCTCGGGGTCACCCGTTTTGCCCGCGAACACCGGGATCAACTCCAGGCGTGGACCGCCGAAACCAGCCGCTTTGCCGAACTGCTGGACGTCCACCACCAAATCGTGGGCAACCTGCTCTATCTGCGGCTCGCCTTTGCCACCGGCGACGCCTCCGGACACAACATGGCCACCAAGGCCGCGGAACGAATTCTGCGGGGGCTGCTGGCCGAATTCCCCGACCTCAAACACGTTTCCGTGAGCGGCAATTACTGCACCGACAAAAAAACTTCCGCCGTAAACGGCATACTCGGACGCGGCAAGTACGTGGTCACCGAAGCCCTGATTCCCGAAAAAATCGTCCGCCGACACCTCAAGACCACCGCCGCCGCCGTGGCCCAACTGAACGTGCGCAAAAATCTCATCGGCACCCTGCTCGCGGGCGGCACCCGCAGTGCCAATGCCCATGTGGCCAACATCCTCCTCGCCTTTTATCTGGCCACCGGACAGGACGCCGCCAACATCGTCGAAGGCTCCCAGGCCATCACCCACGCCGAAGACCGCGGGGGCGACCTCTACTTCAGCGTCACCCTCCCCAACCTCATTCTCGGCGCGGTGGGCAATGGCAAAGGCCTCGCGCACGTCGAAACCCATCTGCGGGATCTCGGTTGCCGCGAGGAACGTTCCCCCGGCGAAAACGCATGCCGACTGGCCGCCATCTGCGCCGCCGCCACCTGGTGTGGCGAACTTTCCCTCATGGCCGCCCTCACCAACCCCGGCGAACTCATGGCCGCCCACCTGAAACTGGAGCGAAAATGAGCGGCACCACCAACCAGCGCAAAATCGAACACATCGACATCCTCCAACGCGACCCCGAAACCGATCGGAACCGCGCCGGATTCGATCAAATTCATCTCCGACACCGCGCCCTGCCGGAACTGAATCTCGATGAAGTGGACCCCTCCCTTTCCTTTCTGGGCAAACCCCTCTCCTTTCCCCTGCTCATTTCCTCCATGACTGGCGGCGACCACGAAAAAGTTCGCCACATCAACCAAAACCTGGCCGCCGCCGCCGAACACTGCAAAGTGGCCATGGGGGTCGGATCGCAACGGGTCATGTTCACCCATCCCGCGGCCCACGCCTCCTTCGACCTCCGTCAAACCGCCCCCACGGCCCTGCTGTTCGCCAATCTCGGTGCCGTGCAGCTCAACAAAGGCTTCGGACTCCCCGAATGCCGCGACGCCGTGGACGTCTTGAAAGCCGACGGACTGTATCTGCACCTCAACCCCCTGCAGGAAGCGATTCAACCCGAAGGCGACACCTGTTTCAAAGGTCTCGCGGACCGGATTGGCGCGGTGATTTCCGGATTGGAAGTGCCCGTCCTTATCAAAGAAATCGGCAGCGGACTCTCCCCGCCCGACGCCGACCTGCTGATTGCAAAAGGGGCCCGCATTCTCGATGTCGCCGGCAGCGGCGGCACCAGTTGGAGCCGGATCGAAAACCACCGCGCCCGCTCCGGGGGCGACGATCTCGGTCTTTTGTTTCAGGATTGGGGCGTCCCCACCCCCGTCGCCCTGCAAGAGTTGGCCCCCTTCCGCGAACAGGGCGTGATCCTCATCGCCTCCGGCGGATTGCGTAACGCCCTCGACATGATCAAAAGCATCATTCTCGGTGCCTCCCTCTGCGGCATGGCCAAGCCCTTTCTCGAACCCGCCCTCGAATCCCCCGAAGCCGTCATCGCCAAAATCGAATCCATCCGCCGCGCCTTCACCACCGCCATGTTTCTCCTCGGCTGCCCCAACCTCCGCGCCCTGCAAGGCAATACCGACCTAATACGATGATTTCGGGATGAGGGACAAAACACTTGGGACAAACAAGAATATAAATTACACTTGACGTATATACTCTTTCAGGTATATTCGTTTCATGGATAACTTGATCGACGTCTATAAATGCCTTTGCGACGAGACTCGGCTGCGGATTTTGCATCTGCTGGGTCTCTCGCCTTTGTGCGGCTGTCATTTGCAACCGCTCCTGGGGGTGTCCCAGGTGAACGTTTCCCGTCATTTGGGCTACCTGAAACGCAATGGCATGGTGGAAACCATACGCCATCACAACTGGACGATTTATTCACTGCCAGAGAAACCGTCGCGGGAACTGGCCAAAAATCTGGCCTGTCTGCAGGATCTGGCCGGAGAAATGCCGGTATTCAAAGCCGATGCCAAAGCGCTGCAGGCGCTTTTGCGCGACCGTGATTTTCAAGAACTTCTCCGCGAGGGAGGCTGTGAACTTCCCTCCGAATGCTCAACCCAACCCCAATTACACACCCAAAAATAATCACCCAAAGGTAAACACCCCATGAAAAATCTGCATATTTACGACCCCGCCCTTTGTTGCTCCAGTGGCGTTTGCGGACCTTCGGTCGATCCGGCCCTGGTTCAACTTTCGTCCGACCTCGAAGCGCTCAAGGCCAAAGGCATCGCCGTGGAACGCCACAATCTCGCCCAACAGGCCGCTGATTTCGCCGCCAATCCGCTGGTGGCAGGCATCCTCAAGGCCCACGGCCAAGACGCCTTGCCATTGGTGGTGCTCAATGACCGGGTGATCGCTTCCGGGTTTTATCCCAGCCGCGCACAATTCTTCAAAGTGCTGGAGCTTTCCGCCGACATCGAAGCTCAACCCCAAGAAAATGAGCCCGAAGAAGCCTCCTGCGGTTGTGGCCCGGAAGGCTGCTGCTCATGAACGATTGGCTCGTCTCCCCTCCCCCGATTCTTCTGTTCACAGGGAAAGGCGGGGTGGGCAAAACCTCGCTGGCCTGCGCGTCCTCCATTGCTTTGTCGGACGCTGGCAAAAAGGTGTTGCTGGTCAGCACCGACCCCGCCTCGAACTTGGACGAGGTGCTTGACACCCCGCTCACGGGCGAACCCTGTCCGGTCAAAAACGCCCCGGGCCTGTTTGCCCTGAACATCGACCCGCTGGAAGCGGCGGCGGCCTATCGGAACCGCATGATCGAACCGCTCAAGGACGTGCTTCCCGAGGAGGCCCTGCGCAATATCGAGGAACAGCTCTCCGGTGCCTGCACGGTGGAAATTGCCGCCTTTAACGAGTTCACCCGCCTCATTGGCGATGCGTCGGTGTTGTCCGAATACGATCACATCGTCCTCGACACCGCCCCCACCGGGCACACCTTGCGCTTGCTATCGCTGCCCGCGGCTTGGAACGACTTTATCGCCGACAACAAAACCGGTTCCTCTTGTTTGGGTCCGCTGGCGGGACTCAAGGAACAGCGCAAAACCTACGAAGAGGCCCTGCGGCGGTTGCGTGACCCCGAAAGCGCGCGGGTGATCATGGTCAGCCGTCCCGAAACCGGCTCGCTTCGGGAAGCGGCCCGGGCCGTCAAAGAACTGGCGGCGGAAAAAATTCTTGGTCTGCACCTCTTGGTGAACGGCGTGTTCGAATCGACGGACTGCGACGATCCGCTGGCAATTTCCTGGGCAGAACGGGCCGTGACCGCCCTGCGCGAACTTCCCGAGGGTCTGCGGACCCTGCCCATGCACACCCGTCCCTATACCCCCGGCGGATTGCTGGGAGCGGACTCGTTGCGACGTTTCCTGCGGGGCGAAACCCGACTGGACGCGGAAGCGGATTTCTCGGAGCTTCCCGATCACGAAAGCCTCGCCGAGTTGGTCGAAGATCTGGCCGCGAAAGGTCCGGGGGTGATCATGACCATGGGCAAGGGCGGCGTGGGCAAAACCACGCTGGCCGCCGCCATCGCCCGGGGTCTCGCTCTGAAAGGATTGCCCGTGCATCTTTCCACCACCGATCCGGCCGCGCATGTGGCCGAAGCGTTGGGAGAAGGATTGCCCAATCTTTCGGTGAACCGCATCGATCCCCGCGAAGTCACCCGTCAACATATCGCGAAAGTCATGGCGGACACGGGGGCGACGCTGGACGCACAGGGCCGGGCCTTGTTGGAGGAAGAACTGCGTTCTCCCTGCACCGAAGAAGTGGCGGTGTTTCAGGCCTTTGCCCGCACCGTGGCCCGAGGTGGCGACGAATTCGTGGTGCTGGACACCGCGCCTACCGGCCATACCCTGCTTTTGCTGGACGCATCGGAGGCCTATCACCGCGAAGTGCTGCGGGATCAAGGCGAATTGCCCGACGAAGTGAAAACGCTGTTGCCGAAACTGCGCGATCCCGATTTCACCCGCGTTTTGGTGGTGACCCTGCCGGAAGCAACGCCGGTGCACGAGGCGGCGGCCCTACAAAAAGATCTGCGCCGGGCGGGCATTGAGCCCACGGCCTGGATCATCAACCAAAGTCTGGCCGGCGCCCGCCCACGCGAGGCGCGACTCCGCACCCAGGCACAGCGTGAAATCGGCTTCTTGGAGGAAGTCGCGGACCTCAGCGCCCGCTTTGCGCTGGTGACTTGGCAGGTGAACGATCCCACCGGACCCGAAGGTCTGGATCAACTTTTGAATTCCCTCAAACCAATGGAGACCGTATGAATCTATTATATCTTTGCACCGGAAATTCCTGCCGCAGTCAAATGGCCGAAGGCTGGACGCGTCACCTCAAAGGCGATCAAATCAACGTCTACAGCGCCGGAATCGAAACCCACGGACTCAACCCCTACGCGGTCAAAGTGATGGCCGAAGCCGGGGTGGACATCTCGGGGCAGAAATCCCAACACATCGACGAATTCAAAGACACCCCCATCGATGTCGTGGTCACCGTCTGCAACCACGCCCACGAGACCTGTCCCTGGTTTCCCGCCGATTGCAAAGTGGTCCATGTCGGCTTCGACGACCCCCCGCGGATGGCCCGCGAATTGGCCGCCAAAGGCGCCTCGGATGAAGAGCAACTCGACGCCTACCGGCGGGTGCGGGATCAGATACGCGGATTTGTACAGGGATTGCCTGCGAATGTACAATGACGACAATAGCCCTGCCGATGCTTCGCCGTCCTGCGGATCTTCTGGAACAAGCAAGATCACAAGTGTGGAATGCCCTGCCGATGCTTCGCCGTCCTGCGGATCTTCTGGAACAAGAGGAGGAAAAGATGCCTCACGAAAAGTTAATTGAAAAAGACAAGACCTATTTGGTCCGTAAGGGTCTCTTTCATGTGCAAAATGAAGTTGGCCTTGGTAAATCCGAAGAAGTTTATCATCAAGCATTGAAACGTTGGCTTTCGAAAAACGAGATTCCCTATGAAAGCAAGCCTCCACATACCTTGTTTGTCGGGAAAGACCCCGTGCATACTTTATATCCTGATTTTGTGCTTTGGGACAAACTGGTGCTTGAGCTGAAATCGAGACCCCGTCGGTTTGTCGATAAAGATTGGGTGCAAATAACCAACTACCTGAAATTTCGAAACGAAAAACTGGGCTTACTGGTAAACATGGGGTTACAGCAAGTCGTGGTGGAAAGAGTCCTATGGCCAAATCCAGATTCCAAACTAGAGGAAAACTGGAAGGCTTGGCAAGATGCATCCTCTCAAACCCTTCCCCACATTCGGGCAGCATTTCTCCAACACTTTGCCGATCATCAAACGGGATATGGAGCCGAAATCAATCAGAAACTCTTTCTTCATCGCCTTCGAAATAAAAACCTCTCAGTCTGCTGCAACCCGATCGTTGATTGCTCTTACGACGGAACTCATATTGGGAAAAGCTCTTTGGATACTTGGATCGTTGAAGAAGAAGTCGTGATTTGCCAAACTTCTCTTTTCAATGACAATGATTTCAACAGGTTGAGAACAAGAAGTTTCATGAAAGATCTAAACCTGCCCAGAGGGCTATCCGTAAACTCTGGGAAGAAGCTTTCTCAAATAGAGGCCCACTAACAATGATCTCCTCCCCCTCAACATCCGCAGGTCGGCGAAGCATCCGCAGGGCAAAACCTCCCCCCAACATCCG
>JAFIGC010000206.1 GCA_020831635.1 Verrucomicrobiota bacterium
TGGAATGAAAGAGAAAAAATATAATTCGTACAAGATGTCAAGCGAGCTTGTGAATTATTTTCGGATGTTTCACGGTGTACTCAAAACCACGGTCTGAATGGAATGTCAAGCCTTTTGCCCGCATTTTGCGTCCATAGAAGGTTTTCGGTATTAGGGCGACATGCAAAAAACGATACACAGCAAGGAATATCAGATCGTGGTTGAAAAACTACGTGCCTTGCGTGAAGCCGCCGGTATGACCCAACGAGACCTGGCGGCAAAACTGGACAGGGAGCATTCCTTTGTATGGCGAATGGAAAAAGGCGAACGACGTCTGGATGTCGTGGAATTCCATTATGTTTGCCAGGCACTGGGTACGGATGCCTCAGAATTGTACCGGGAATTGCTGATTGCATTTCATTCTGAAGGTTAACCTCCGACAAGCGGAGGGACGACGGTAAGTTAGCAACCAAGCAGCATCCAACTTTCAAAAATCAGCAGTGAAGTTTGCTTTTCCCCCTTCGCCCCAGCCGATGCGGCGATCGGCGCTCCCGTCCGCCCTCAGGAGATTTCCACACCCACGGGACAATGGTCGGAACCGTGGATGTCGGGCAAAATAAAGGCGTCTTTGAGTCGCGGGCGCAGGCTTTCGGAGATGCAAACGTAATCGATGCGCCAGCCGATGTTGCGGTCCCGGGCGCGGGTCCGATAGCTCCACCACGAATATTGCTCCGGTTTGTCCGGGTGTAAGGCGCGGAAGGTGTCCACGAAACCCGCTTTTAGAATATTTTCGATGCCCGCCCGTTCTTCATCGGTGAAACCGGGATTGCGTCGGTTTGCCGCGGGGTTAGCCAGGTCGATTTCCTTATGGGCCACGTTCAGATCCCCGCAGAAGATGACGGGTTTGTCCTGCTCCAGCTCTTTGACGTAGGCGAGAAAATCGCGATCCCATTCCGTGGTGCGATAGGGCAGGCGGCGAAGTTCGTTCTGGGAATTGGGCGTGTAAACGGTGACCACGAAATATTCGGGATGTTCCACGGTGATCACCCGGCCTTCGCGGTCGTGTTGTTCCATGCCGATACCGTTGCGGTGCGAAAGTACCGGGAGACGGGTGGCCAGCAGGGTGCCGGAGTAGCCCGGTTTCAGGGCCGGATTCCAAAACACGTTCATGTCCGACGGCCAGAGGTGATCCACCTGTGTGGGCTGGGCCTTGATTTCCTGCAGGCAGAGGATGTCGGGGGCAACGGCCTCCATGGAGGCGGCGAAATCTTTTTTCAGGGCGGCGCGAAGGCCGTTCACGTTCCAGGAAATGAGTTTTGTCATGAATTTGGAGGAGGGTAAGGGGTTAACGATCAAACAAGGGCAGCAGAAACGCGCCGGCCTGAATCAAATCGGGGAAAGTCTCATGGGCGAACAATGCCTGCGCGGGGTCGGGCGGCCAGAATTCGGGCACGAAGATGGACAGGGCCCCCGAGCGTTCCGCCGCCTCGATGCCGGGACCGGAATCCTCGAACACCGCGCACTCCCGGGCGTGGAAGCCCATGGCCTCGGCGGCGGTTTGAAAAATTTCCGGGTCGGGTTTGCCCCGGGCCACCTGATCGCCGGCGACGATGACCTGAAAAAAATCGCGCAGTCCCGTGCGTCCCAATTTGTCCTCCGCCTGAAAGGAACGGCTGGAGGTGGCGACGGCCATGGGGACGTTGAGCTTTCGCAGGGCTTCGAGCAATTCGCGGGCCCCGGATTTGACGGGTGGGGGCGCTTCTTGAATCAGGCGATGATAGTGGTGGTTGGCCCGGTCCAACAGACGTTGGGTGTCGGCTTCCGGCATGGCCCGTTCCACCAGGTTCTGAATGTCGGGCATGTTGCGTCCCACCATGTCGCGTTTGACGGCTTCCGGCACGACCACGCCAACATCTTCGCCCGCATGATCCCAGGAGGCGGCCCCAATGCGTTCGGTGTCAATGAGGGTGCCGTCCATGTCAAAAATCACGGCGCGGAGGTTTTGTGAATGTTTTTCCATTTTTCCTGCTGTTTTCCCTGAAAATTCGGTTTATGAGAGTGAGCCTCCTTCGTATAACCGAAAACAACCATCATGCACACTGAAAATCAAACTTTGGAAACTTTACGCTTTCTCACCCCGGAAATTGCCCGCGACATCGCGGCCCGCCACGGCACGCCCGTTTACGTGTACGACGAGGCCACGTTGCTGAAGCGCGCCGGAGAATGCCTGACTTTCCCCAACGCCTTTGGTCTGACGGTTCGTTACGCGATGAAGGCTTGCCCCAACCGTCGGATTTTGCGGCTGTTTCACGAACTGGGGCTCCACATTGACGCCAGTTCCGGCCACGAAGTGGAACGGGCCATCGCGGCCGGCATTCCCCCGGACCACATTTCCCTGAGCGCCCAGGAATTGCCCCTGAATTTGGGGGCGTTGCTGGATCAGGGCGTGTTGCTGAATGCCACCAGCCTCGAGCAAATCAAAACCGCGGGCACCCTGCGGCGGGGCGCGGCAATTGGCTTGCGCTTTAATCCCGGTCTGGGGTCCGGCGGCACCAACCGCACCAATGTGGGCGGACCTGCCAGTTCGTTCGGCATTTGGCACGAACATGCCGACGAAGCCCGGAAACTGCTGGAAAGTTATCATCTCAAATGCGTGCGGATTCACACCCACATCGGCAGCGGGGGAGACCCGGCGGTCTGGCAACGGGTGGCCGGGTTGAGCCTGGCTCTCGTGGAGCGTTTCGAGGACGTGGTCGCGTTGGATTTGGGTGGCGGCTTCAAGGTGGCCCGCATGAAAACCGAGACCGGTACCGACCTCCGGAACGCCGGAGCCCCCGTGAAAGCGGCTTTGGAGGCGTTTGCCGCCAAAACCGGACGCAAAATCCATCTGGAAATCGAACCGGGCACCTATTTGGTGGCCAATGCGGGCTGTTTGTTGAGCACGGTGCAGGACATTGTCGATACCGGCAAAGACGGGTATCTCTTTTATCGTCTGGACACGGGCATGACCGATGTGCTGCGTCCCAGCCTCTATGGCGCCCAGCATCCTTTGGTGGTCATTCCCCACACCCCCCGGACGCAACCCGGCCCCGTGCGGGAAGTGATCGTGGTGGGACATTGCTGCGAGTCCGGGGATATTCTCACCCCCGCGCCCGGCGATCCCGAAGCCCTGTCCCCACGTCCGCTGGAACAGGCCGAAATCGGGGATTTGCTGGCCATTGAAGGGGTGGGGGCCTACTGCGCGGCCATGTGTACCCGCAATTACAACTCCTTTCCGGCTTCCCCGGAAGTGCTGCTCTCGGTCAACCGTAACCCGGTGCTCATTCGCAAGCGACAGCCCGTAGATGACATTTGGCATTTGGAATGTTGAACCCCTCTCCCCCGAAATTTCTTCCGGTTCCCCGCAAATTCGAGCCTTTGCCGGGGCATGTGGATACGTCGGCGTTTCAAACCCTCGCCGATCTCGAAAAAATCGCGGTTCCGGGAGACTTCCGAGGCTCGGAAGCCTATCGACTGGAGCTTTCCGACCGTCGGAAACGTCTGGAAATCGGCGGAAAGTCGGCGTTGCGTCATGCTTGGGCGCATTTGCGGCAGTGGCAAGGGGCTGATCCCGCGCACACCCCTTGCGGAATCTTGGAGGACGAACCCCGATTTGCCCGTCGCGGGTTTATGCTGGATGTGAGCCGTTGCAAAGTGCCCACCCGGGAGGGGCTGGCCCGCTGGGTGAACTTGTTGGCCGCGTTCCGTTTCAACGAACTGCAACTCTACACCGAGCACACCTTTGCTTATTCGAAGCATCCCCGCTTTTGGGAAGAAGCGTCCCCGATCACGCCCGACGACATCAAATGGCTGCAAGCCCTTTGTGCCGAAAAAGGCATTGAACTGGTGCCCAATCAGAATTGCTTCGGACACTTCGAACGGTGGCTGTGTCATCCCGAATACCGAAAGTACGCCGAATGTCCGGACGGATTTGAAACGCCTTGGGGCGAATGGCGGTCGGTGGGATCGGTCTTGCGTCCCGATCAAGCCTCTTTTGAACTGGTTCAAGGACTTCTGGATGAACTTTTGCCCAATTTTACCGCGAATCGGGTCAACATCGGTTGCGACGAGACTTTTGAGCTGGGACAGGGGAAAAGCAAAGCCCGTTGCGAACGAGAGGGAATGGGATCGGTCTACGCGGATTTTGTCGCCCGGATCATGCGGCATGTGATTCAGACGCACGGACGGCGTCCCGAATTCTGGGGGGACATTTTGGTAAAGCACCCGGATCAGTTGCACAAGATTCCCCGCGAAGCGATTGCCTTGGAATGGGGGTATGAAGCCGGGCATCCTTTTGAAACCCACGGCAAGCTCTTTGCCGACTCCGGTCTTGAATTTGCCGTGTGTCCGGGAACGTCTTCTTGGCAGAGTTTTGGCGGACGCACGGAAAACATGTTGCAAAACATTCGGGAGGCGGTGCAGAGCGGCATGCAAAATCAGGCATCCGGTCTGTTGCTGACGGATTGGGGAGACCGTGGCCACTTGCAGGTCCCCGAAGTCAGCTTTCCCGCCCTGGCTTGGGCGGGGCTCTGTGCCTGGAATCCCGATAGCGCCAAAACGGATGACGCCTGGCGTTGGTGTGATCTCGAAGCGTTTGACGGAGAAGCCGGTGCAACCGAAAAATGGCTCGACCTCGGACGCGTCAGCGATGTGACCGGTAATTTTCCGAACAACGCGAGTGCGATTTTCAAAATGTTCCGGGGCGAAAGTCTGGAAGTGTCTCCGGAAAAAATCGGGGAGGCCTTGGAATTTCTGGAGGGCTTGCCATGTCCGGAAACCGGAGCCGACGTCTGGCGGCAAACGGCGCGCAATTTGAAACTGGGGTTGGTGCGCGGTCAGAGGGCAAAGGTTGGGAAATTGGACGAAACGGAACTGTTGGCAGAGGCCAAAGCCGAACATCGCCGACTTTGGAATCTGGAAAACCGCCCCGGCGGGCTACAGGAGAGTCTGGGGAATTACGATTTTCGGTCGATGGCTTAGAAGTTTCCGAATAATCAGGGCATCGGTTCGAAGATGGCCTTGGCGTGGGTATGGTCACTGACTTTCAGGGGGTAGATTGCCTCGGTTTTCCAGGGCTGACCGGAGATGGGGCGAGGGCTTTCCCAACGAACAAAGCGGTAACCGGGGGCGGGGCGGGCCTCGAGGGTAACGTTTTCTCCGGGGGCGTACTGTCCGGTGCCTTGGGTTTGTCCGCCTGTATGCGGCACGGCTTCGGCCCGGACGTCCAGTGTGGTGGGCCAGTCGGTGCGCCGCAATCCCGCGGCCTCGAGCCGGTAGCGGTTATCTCCGACTCGGATGGAGGCATCCGCTTCCAATTCGGCAACGTCAGCCTCGGCTTCGGGCGGCAAGACCTGCATGACCACGATAAACCGGGGGGCATCCCCTTCGGCGACCCGCACTTGGATCCAATGGTTTTCATCCGCGAGTTGATCATGCATGCTCACGGTTCCTGCTCGGTCCCACTTGCCTTGTTCCAGTTGAAAGTTTCGTGGGAAGAGCACATCGCCACGCAGGCGGGCGCCGTTGGGGGCGGTGATCACAAATCCGCGCTCCTCCAGGGTCACTTCATGCATGCCGGGGGTATTGATCCGCCAGAGGTTGCCATCCCGGCTTTGGTCCGCGACCACAAGATTCGCGCGCAGGTGTTCCGAGGAGGGTTCCGTATCCAAGAGAATCATACGCACGGCTTCTTCCACCCCGGCGGCCGAGCCGTGGATGGTCAGGCTGCCGGAACCGTTTTCGGCCAGATAGACCTTTTCCAAGCTCCCGGCATCGCTGTTGTCGTTTTCTTCGCGGCGCGCTTGATTGAGCACAATGGACTGCCCGCCCAAGGCCGTGGTTCGTCCGCCGCCGGTTAGGAAAAGGGTTCCCTCGCCAAAAAGTCGCAGGGTTCCGATTTCGGCGCCGTGGTGGGTCTGACGCATGACGCCGCGCTGGCGGGCGGTGGTCATGAACATCACGTCCTTGTCGTCCTGATAACGGTCCCGGAGGATCACGGTGCCCGTGGGGGCGTCCAAGAGGGTGAGCCCCCAACTGTCCTTGGGATTTTCGGCGGGGAGTTGTTCGGGATAATTCAGATAGGAGAAAACGAGACCGGCGCGTTCCGGTTGAAAATCCGCCGTTCCCTGCGCTCCGACAAAATGGTCGAAGTGCCATTTGTAGGCGGCCAGATGTTCCGGGAGCACCGTCCCCAGACTGATGGCGAGTTCGCCTTGGGAGGCATAGTGGGTGTTTTCATTGGCGAGATCGACGCGGTTCCCTGCGGCCGGATAACGCCCTTCTTCGGGTGCGGCGGGAATGGGGAGGGATGACATGGCCGCCAGCACGGGGCTGAGCGCCGAAGCCGGATTGTCCTCGGCCAGGTTCACGCCTGTCATATGCCGAAGTGCGATTGTGAAGGGGCCAATGTGTGTGTGTGGATAAAGCATGTACCCCATGCCTTCCGCATTCATGCCCCGTGCGGAGGGGTCCGCCGTACGGGCATTCCGCATGTAAGCGAGTACCTGATCATAGGCGACGTCAAACCAGCGGGGATCGATGCCCGCGAAATCCACGGATGGATCCATCGGGTTTCTTCTCATCGTGGCAATTTCATCCGGGGTCAAATGCGGTTCATCGCTCGCGAGCAGGGCGATGCCCGCCCCGGCAAAGCGAATGCCCCGCCAATTGTTGGCGGAGCCGCGGGTTGGAAATCCGGGGCCATAGTCATGGAGTTGTACCCGGGCCTGCTCGGCAAGTTCGCGGGAAATTTCCCGTCGGAAATCTTCCGGCCAGGCATGGTAACAAAAATCATACGCGATGGCGACGGAGAGCGAACCTTCGGAAAGGTTGAGCTGGCGGCGCGAAACCGGGTACCAGACCCCGCGATGTTCCGGGGAGTGGATCTGCCGCAATTCCCGGATCATCTCCATGGTGCGGTCCGCATCCGCTTGGTCCCCGGTGATCACATACAGCAAGGCCATGACGCGGGCCCGCCAAGCCAGCGCATAAGCGGGATTATACAAAGCCTCCGATTCCACATACGTCCGCATCAACGGGATCATCGAGGTGAAAGGTTCCCGTGTGGCCCGTTCCCGAAGGGCCGGCACGTCCTCTTGATTGAAAAAGAGGCGTGGATGTACCGGGTTTTCCGAGAAATCCGGCACCGGAATGATGCGGTGAACCGGGTTGCCGGAGGTGGTCCAAGTGTTGTGTCGGAGTTGCTCCGGTACGCGCGGGGTGGTTTGAGGGGTAGCCTCGGCAAGGAGAAGGGTTCCAAGTCCGAGAAAAATGATGCCGGTTAACAATTGAGAGGAAGTCATCCCACAGGACTGAAGGAAAAATCCCACCAATGCAATTTTAAAAACGCATCATTTTAGAACAGCCCGAGGTCCGGGGCTTCAGAGGGGAAGAGCAGGGAGCGGGGAGCGACGAAAAATCACTCCGCACTCCGCATTCCGCATTCTGCACTCCATTATGGCCAAGTGACGAGGGAAACGTTGCTACGCTCGTTGATGGTCCGTTCCGCGCCACGGGCCGGGGTGGAGACCATGAAGCCGTAGGTTTCTCCGGATCTCGGGGTGAAGGTGTTCAGCGGAGCTCTGCTGATATGTCCGCCGGTTCCGCGCACGGATGCGGTGCCTTTGGACGTTTGGCCGGAGCGCATCCAGTCCCAAGTGGCCGCATGCCAGGTGCCGTTGACATTGACGAGGATCCAGACATTGCCGTTGAGCGGACCGCCGTCACTGGCCCGGGTGCGGGCCGTGGGCCATTGTCTGGCTTGGGTGTGATTGAGTTGAAGGGTTGCGCCATTCACGCGCGCGTTCAGGGTGGAAGTTTGCGCCCAACCGGAAATGTCCGTATCCAACCAAACCACGCCATTGAGTGGGATTTCATCCGCAGCGTTTCCTCCGCCGCTTTGCGCGGGGGCCGCTTCTTCCGGGGCCAGGGCGGGGAGTTCTGGCGAATCAGTCGAGCCGCTGGACGTGTCAGTGATGTCACAGCCGCTAAACAGCAGGCCGAAACTGGGGATCAAAAGGGTGTATTTAAGGGTAAGGGGGGTACGCATATGGGGGTTTGTCCTTGATTGGAACTAAAGGGTTGGGGAGGGAAGTGGCTGTCACTTACCCACATTGGCGAGATGTGCAAGTGATTCTTTTCAAAAAAAATCGATGCGGTTTCTTGTGAATTGAGTTTTAATGGCCTCTTGGGTGGAGTGCGACCCTGTTGGGGGCGGCATATGGGGGGGGGTCGCG
>JAFIGC010000207.1 GCA_020831635.1 Verrucomicrobiota bacterium
CCCCCGCCCCCCCCCCCCCCCCCCCCCCGCGACCGTGGCCACGGTGACCGCCGCCGAGGATCCGAAACCGATTTCAGCGGAAAAGCCGGATTGGATGTCCAGGTCCAAACCCCGGTGAATACCCGAACGCCGTACCGCTTCCATGACAAAGGTAAACGGAGGCACGGGTTCGAGGGATTTCAGGTCGGTTTCCATTTCCCCCAGGGCGGAAACCACCCGCAAACGCCGATCTTGCCGGGGGTGCAGGGAAACGGAAATCCGAGGATCCACGGCCGCGCACAGGGCCCGGTGTCCGTGCAATACCGCGTGTTCTCCCATCAGCATCAGGGTGCCGGGAGCAGAGGCGGTGGCGTTGTGTAGGTTCTCGCGCATGGCAAAGGTTATGGACTTTCAAGGCGGAAATGGCAATCAGGAAATCTTAATCCTAAGGCAGATTACATCGGCGCCAAGCCCTCTCTACTTTGCAAATAGCTCACGGATTCAAGTTGTACCTGAATCCGTGAGATCTTTGCTTTGAATCCGCACAATCTCATGGGCTACAAGGAATTTTCATGAACACTCTACAGACCGCATGGGTATGCCTCGGTTCCTGAAAATTCCTTTCGCTCCATGATCTTGCACGCCTTCTTTGCAAATATCTCACGGATTCAGGTTGTATTCCGAGCCGGGCTTCGTAGGATTTGGTCTACATGAAAACGCGATTTTTACCTTTTGCCGTCTTTGTTGCGGCGCTGATGGGGTTTTTCGGTTGCAGGACGTTTGCGGAGAAGGAAGGGGTGGCGCATGTACTTGCCCCAGTTTCCGCGCCCGCGGGTCCCTTGCGTCCGGGACTGCCGGAGGAAATCGAATTGCCGGGAGAGGTGCGCGGGGGGCTCATTCCGGCGGGGGAGGGGAGGTTTCTGGTGTTGCATTATCCGGCATTGGAAAGGGTCGATTTGTTGGACATGGCCACGCGGGAAGTGCTTCACCGCTACCCGGCGGAAGCGCCGGACACCTGGTGCGTGGCGGGTCGCAAGCATTTGTTGATTGTCAGTGCGCACACCGGGAATCTGCGGGTGGTGGACTTGGACGCTCCTGAAAAAATACGCCAAATTTGGGTCGAGCCTTTCGGGCATCTCAGGCGGATGGTGATGGGCGCCGACAGCGAGGGGCCGGCCCACCTGTTTACCTCGCCCACGCCCACCCTCAACTACATGACCCTTACACACATTTTGGATCCCGGGACTCTGGAATTGTCTGTGACCGTGGAACGACATCGTCCGGAAATCAGGGGGGATGGCGTGATCTCCGCAGGGCGCATACATGTGGGGAGCAAGGAGACTTATCTGATCTCACCCTCGGGAGACACGCTGATGGGCCAGACGGTGTGGAAGCAGATGTATCAATGGCAGGAGGGGCAATGGTGGCGCGGTTCCACCCCGGACAGACTGGAAACCCCTGCGTTACCGACAGACGGGGGTGATTTTTTTTATACGCCAAGGGGTATTTTCGATCGCCGGCGAAATGCATATTTGGATGAAAGCCGAGGGTTTATCCTTCCGGCGCTCCGGGCACCCTACCGGTTTCACGTGTATTTGACGGAACGGTCCCAGGCGATTGGGCCCCCGAAGACTTTTCGCACCGCGGCCCTCCGTATCGATTCGGTCCGCACGCCGTTGCGTGTATTTGACGTGATGGACCGTGCACGGGGAGGCGGTTTGTATGCCGAAAAAACCTTGCCAAACGTGGAGCAATTTGTGTTTGCTCCGGATGCGGACGTCTTTTTGTACCTTCGCGACGATCTGAAAACCCTGCTGGTCTTTCCGTTGGAACTGAACCACGCCCTGGCCAATCTACCCGAGCCTTTTTTGTATCTGAACTCGCGTCCGCTTGTCCGCGCCTCGGTTGGCGAGTCTTGGGGGTATGCTCCGGAAATCCGGGGCAACCATCCGCCTTTCCAGACCACGATTTTGGCGGGTCCCGAAGGCATGCGGGTCACGGGGGCGGGGGAAGTCCAGTGGACGCCCGGTTCCCGGTCGCCCCGTCAAAGCGCCGTGGTATTGGCGTTGCGCGACGCCGTGGGCACGGAGGTGTATCAGGCCTTTTCCTTGGAGGTGGCGGGTGGAAACCCCCATGCCGTTCCTTATCTCCGGGCCGTCGAGTCCCCCGAGGGGCGTACAGCACCTGAATCCAATTTGCCGGAGGGGCACGGCGAGGAGGTGGATTTGGTTTTGCCGGGCCGGGTGGAGGCGATTCGCATCGGGGGCGGCGGCCGTTTTCTGGTGGCATGGATGCCGGAATTGCCTTTGTTGGCGTTTGTGGATGTGGAACGGGCACGGGTGGCCGCGACGATTGCCCCCGAACATGATCAGGTGGTGTTTGCAATTGGCGCGGAGGATCTGATCCTCTACGACCAAAAGTCGAATCTGTTTGACCGTTATGACCTTGAGACGCTCCTTCATGTGTCGCGGATGGAGTCGCCCCTGCCGGTGTCTTTCGACGCTCTGGCCATGGGGGGCCGTTCGAATGGGCCTCTGCTGGCGGTGAGTAGCCGGTCGCCCCCCTTTGCCCATTTGCTGGATCCGAAAAGCCTGCGCCCGATCAGCCTGGAGTTTTTGCCGAGTTCAGGCAGCTACTCGGATACACGATCCTTGTTTCCGACCGGCGTGGGGGCAACGGCCGCTGAAGACGGTAGCCTATTCGGCCTTGGTCATGGTGTGGTCATTGAAACAAAAGCAGGAGAGGCGCGCAGGGAGAGTTTTGAGAGTTCCTGCACCAGTCCGGTGCTGGTCTCAAGTCATGACGGCTCTGTCATGAAGCGGAATGCCCTGTACACGGCCGGTCACAACTCCTCCATATTTTCCGCCGCCCGCACGGCGCGCCTCATCCCTTCTTTCGGCGCACCGATGTTTCTGGCCGTGGACGAAGCGGCGCGTGCGCACGCTTTACCTGGGGGACCCCGCACCCCACTGACGGGAAAACTGTATTTTTTCGGGAGTCATCGGCCGGTTTGGGAAATCGCGGATTTGATGAATGTGGACCCCCTCCCGGTGGCCCATGGCATCTCTGCCGTTCAGCCGCCGATTCATGAGTGGATTCATCTGCTCCCCGAACAGCGGCGACTGATCACGTTGCGGCGCGCCCGGACGGCGTTGCGGATTCGGCGCTTTGATTTTGAAGTGTTCACCCCCTTGATCCCCTTAAAATGATGAACGCCCCGTGTTTTCGGCTTGTCCTGTTGTTCGTTTTGATTCCGCCGGTCTTTTCCGTCGCCGGGGATGCCCCCGTGGTGCCCGCGGAGGAGCGTTCGCCCCTGTCCGCAATGGACGAGGCGGCCCGAGAAGAACACCTGGCCAAACTGCGACCCGGGTTGGCGGTGGGGCGTGGCGGGCAAATCACGGAGGAACAGTTTGAAACCGCCCTCTGGCTGATCCGGCAACCCGGTTTGTCGAAGCCGGATATTGGCAGGGCACTGGAAGTGCTTCGGCATGGAAACCGTCACCAGCGCAGGCGGGTGGATGAGGTTCGGAAGGATTGGGAGCGTCTCTCCTTTATGAATGTGGCCTGGAACGTTCTGATCCGCTCCGCGCATCATTCGCCGGAGCCCCTTCTTTCGGAGTATGTGTTTTCCAATCCTCCGCGGGAAGATCTTGAAAGCCTGGCCGAAGTCGTCACCCATGGTAACCTGGCCCTGTTGAGGCGGGATTCGGTTTTCACGATTTTGCATATTTTTGTGGGCCAAATGCAACCTCATTTCACGCGCGAGGTCGAGTGGCTGCGGCGGCAAAACTATCTCAAACAGGCTGTGGAACTTTGGCTATTGCTGAGCCGGCGGCCACCCTGGGACGGGGTCAAGACGAAGCCAACTGCCGTGTATGTGGAGTTTCTCGATCAACTGTTGGGGGACCGTGGCCGGGGAATTCCCCCGACGGAGCGGGAGGATCTGATCCGTCGTCTGCTGGAGGTACAACCCCGGGCGTTTCACGAAGTGTTGCTGGATGCGGAAACCGCCCCGCTTTGGGGCCGCGTGATCGGCAATACCCTTTTGGATGCGGCCATAAGGGGGGACGCCGATACTTGGGGTGAACGCATGTCCGAGGCATTTTCCTGGCTGAGTGCTTGGGACTCTCTCGCCTACCCGATGCTGACCTTCCTTCCGGATGATGTGCTGATGAGGGGAATGACCTCCGGCGCCCCCGAGGAAATTTTCGCTTTGTCCGAAAAAATACTGCGCGACATTCTCCGCAAGTTTCCCGGCGACGAACGTTTGCTGCTGGCTTTGGCCCGGCTGTACGCCTTGGAGGAGCGTTTGGACGATCTGCTTGCCCTCACGCCGGTGCTTCTGCGACATCCCAACCTCGACGAGGAATTCCTCCGCCGTCATTTGGAACAGGTGACCCCGCTGCTCGGCACGGAAGCGTCCCGGGAACGTCTGGGAGAAATTTTTACCGAAGCCCGCCTGCGGCCATCGACACACGAGATGTTTCTACTGGTGGTTTGGCAGGCCCTTCACATGGGGTGGGACGATTTGCTTGAGGCGTATCTACAATTTGCGCACGAAAACAACATGCTTTACGCGGAGTGTTGGAGACGGATTGTTCCCATTGAACAGGCCTATTTACGCGGCGATTGGGAGGAAATGCTTCGTCGGCTGCCCGACGTATTGGCCGACGAGCCTCCCCGGCCTCACGGGGCGCCAAATGCATGGTCTTGGGGTGGGTTGGGGGGGCGCATCGTGGAGGCCGCGCTTCGCGTGCACCCCCTCGAGGAAGCCTATGCCTTTCTGCATGAAGCACAGCGATCCGATACAAGGCAAACCCCGCTGCAAGGCGGTATTTCCGCCAGTATGGCAAACCAAGGCTTCCCCCGTCCCCGACCGGGGGAAGATCCGTTGCCTCTTCCGGCACATCTTGATGCCGCCACCCTTTTGTCTCGGATGGACATGGCCGAGCCGCTTCCGGCTCCACTCGAGAACCTCACGCCACTGATGGAGCTGGAGCGGAACACCGACGAGCTTCGGGAGGCGTCCGAGGATCGGCGGGCCGTCTTGCTCAAGCGATTTTATCTGCTCAGAAGACTTCCCTACATTCCGAAAGAGATGTACCTCGATGAAGAAGAAATCGCCAAAACCCACGCGGAGAGCCTGCACAGGGACTATGGGAAGGTCCTGAACGACCTCCTCAACAAAAACCGCGTGCTCTGGGCCTCCGATCTCTTTCCATGGCCCGACCCTTTCGAGCCCAACCGTTGACGGCCCCCCATTATTCCGAGACAGGGATACGGAAGGTGTGGAGAATTTCCTGACCGATGGCGTTGGTGGCGCGCACGATGACGCTTTCCTCTTTGAGGCTTTCGGGCGTTTGCCACTGCACCAAGCCGCCGGTGGAAATCTCCAGCCCCTCGGGGCCGGTTTCCAAATGGAAGCGAACCCCGTCCGCTTTGGACATCGCCCTGAGTTGATACTGAAACAAACTGGAGGGCGTGGCCGAATGGGGTTGCGAGGTAATGTGAAAATAATCGATGCCTTTCGCATCCAATATCTCTGTGATCACCAGACTGCGTGCGAAAATGCGGTCATCCGAATCGGGGAGGGTGAGAAAAAGATTCAGTTGCGGAATGAAGTGGAATCTGTCCTCAACCCGTAAAGGGCTGGTCGTGCCACTTACGCTGCTTGCCCTTTCCGAAAATTTCATTTCCTCGAAGGGGTCGTTGAGGGTCACCAATGGGGTCTCCTGACCTCGCATAAAAATATTGACCCGCTGGTTCGCCGCGTCGCGCCGGTGTGAGTCCGTCCGCGGCAAGGATATGAAATAGGTGGAATCATACGAGGGCAGGAAAACCTCCAGGTAATTCCCATGTTGGCTCCGTAGTGGAACAAGGGGCACCAGATTGACGGTGTAAGCTCCCCCGGTGGTTGTATAAATCTCCCTGCCGTCAGGCCCCGGAAGTATCGCGCCCCACGAATGACTTCCATGATGGGTCGTCAGTTTTCCATTTTGGAATTGCAGAATGGAAAAGCCGCTTTGGCTTCCGCCCGACCTCACGCTTCCATAGACGCGTCCGTTGGCGCTGGCATGGAGGATGTTTTGAGTGCCCAAGCTCATGGCTTGGTTTTGCCCTCTCTCCTGTTCAAGGGCTCTCATCCGTTGCACATCGAAAATGTGCGGGTGTGATCGGGAGTGGATGCCGGTTTCCATGAGCATGGCATGGCGTCCGGAGGAAAACCCCATGGCGATCCCATTGAGTTCCCCGAGAGGATTGGTGATGGTTCTTTCCCGCTCCAGTGTTTCCAATGAATAGCGCGCCAGAAGGTTGGCGTTGGCATAATACACAAGGATATGTGTGGAGCCACCTGCGAAAAGCACTTCGTTCTCCGCCAAATTCAGGTACCCGGTAATCCGCAGTTCGGCGTTGTCGAAGCGGGCCAGCCTGCGCACTTCGGGAAGGTGGAGCAACAGATAGCGACCGTCACCCGCGATGTCCAGGGCACGGACGGGACTGGGCAGTTGAATTTCCCGCACGCCTGTCACTGTGGGCGAAGGAAGTTCATCGAGTTTCATGGCCATGTCGGGCTGGGGATCGCTTTCGGGGTCGACCGACCACATGCCGCTGACTTCATGCAAAGGCTCCCCTCCTTTGAGGAGGGTCAACCGGTAACTGAGGCCGGGGATTTCCTCGGGAATCGGACTGATTTGGATCTGGCTGGAGAGTTCGGGTCGAATGAGGATTCTTTCTTCGCCCAGGAAAATTTCCAAGGGCTCAAACGCCGGCGGTTTTCCACGCCATGCCTGTGCGTCGCGACGCACGACCTCGACTTCATCCTTCACCACAATGCGGCGCACTTGTTTCAACGAAACCTGTTCATCTCCCAATTGAAGGTCCCGGTCGTGACTCAAGCCGCGCAACTCGCCTCCGTTCGGATAGGAGATCCTGACGCGAAGAGTGGGTGAGGGTTCCCCCTCCGATTCCTGGATGGGAACAAAGCTTGCACGGTAAGTTCCGTCATCCCCGGGGGTGAGGAAATATGTTTGGGGTTCCGGCCCTCCCTCGAGCAAAAACTTCAATTCCAGATCGTCAGGGGCTTCCAGAATCCAAGTCAGACCCACGCGGATTTCCGCGTGTTCATGTAGCGAGCGGATATTGAGACTTGGTAGATCCAAGTCCACATCGGGCGCCTCCAGCAGCGGGTGTAGTTTGGAGACGGGGGTGGCGAAATTCACACCCGCGCCCGCAACCCCGGAAGAGACGATGCCGACCACCCGGCCTTGTTCATCCAAAACCGGCCCGCCGGAATTTCCGGGGTTCAACTGCGCATCCAATTGAATTCTTTGCAAAATTCCCGCCTGCATGCCCAGCGAAGTGATGCGGCCCATGTTCACGCTTACGGAGGGGTAATTTTGGTTTTGCAGGGAAAGCATGCTGCCAAAAGGGAACCCGAATGCAATCATGGGCTGGGTTTCGTAGAGATCCGCGACATCCCCAAGTTGCAATGCCGGAGGGGCTGGATTGTCTTCCAAGTCGATTTTCAGGATGGCCAGATCCGCTTCGGCGTCCTGGCGCACGACCCGCGCGGAAACCCGGAATTCATTTTCCGTGTTGGCATGGAGCACCAGATGGATGGGGCTGCTTTCCCGGCCTTTGAATACATGATGACTGGTGGCAAACAACCCCGGCGCGATACTGAAGGCGGTGGCGGAGCGCTCTTCCCCGACCACCACGTAGGCCGTGGCCATCTTGATGCGTTCAACATCCTCACGCTCCAGGGCCCGAGTCAAAACCGGCAATATGCAAAGAAGAATGATCAAGGCGGATTTGAAGAGGTGAAGTGAGTTCATGGGGTTCCAGTCGAACGGGAAAATACAAGACACGGCCCATCCTATGTTAAACATCGGCCAAACGTCAAGTAATCCATAATCCTAATCGTAATCGTAATCGTAATCCTAATCGTAATCCTAATCCTAATCCCTCAGGTCTTCCGATCTCCGTTCCGTTCAACATTCAAATATCGAAAGCGTGGAAGGGGATGGCATTCGGGGACAAAGTTTCAGACAAAGTTTAAGACAAAGTTCAAGGCATTCCCCCTTCGCCCCGCCGGTGCGGAGACCGGCGCTCCCGTCCCCCTTTGCCCCCGCCGTTCAAAGTTCGATGTTGGACGTTCGATGTTCGAAGTTCGGTTTTCCGACTTTTCCCCCTTCGCCCCTGCCGATGCGGCGATCGGCGCTCCCGTCCCCCTTCGCCC
>JAFIGC010000024.1 GCA_020831635.1 Verrucomicrobiota bacterium
TCCTTTCCCCCTTCGCCCCTGCCGATGCGGAGATCGGCGCTCCCGTCTCCCACGAATTCCTTCAAAGCGTATCCCCCGGCGGAAAATGGAATTAGATGGGACATTCACTTGTGTCCTTGCCGGAGTTATGTATCTTGTACCTGTGAACACATCCATACGCTTTTTGATTGTCTCGTTTTTGCTGACCTTATCCCTGGGCATGACCGGCTGTGGCCGTTCGCCCCGCAAACTGGCGTCCCAAGGCTTGGCCGCCTTGGAACGGGGGGAGAACGAAGAGGCTTCGGCTTTGCTGGAACAGGCCCTGGAGGGGCGGGAGTCCGATGTGGAGGCGGCCAGCCTCTGGGGGGCGTTGGGCTTGGCCCGGGCGCGGAATGGTCGGGCCGGTCCGGCGGAGGACGCTTTCCGCATCGCCGCGGAGCTGGCCCCCGAAGATTACCTCATCCAGTATAATCTCGGCGGATTGCTGATGGGGGAGGGGCGGTTTCCGGAAGCCATTGATGCGTTTGACGTTGCCGCCCGGGTTGCCCCCGGACGCACGGAACCCCTGGAAATGATGGCCACGGCGGCCATCAACATGGGGGAGCGTGACCGTGCCTTGAGATGGTTGACCGAAGCGGCCCAACGCCGGGAGTCCCCACGGGTGCTGACCTCCTTGGCCACCTTGTCCGCCGATCGGGGAAATGTGAATGAGGTTCGGGAAATCCTCCGCAAAGCTCTCGATCTGGATTCGGGGTACGCGCCCGCCAACTTGAATATCGCCGCCTTTTTGGACCGAAACGAACTCGATCCCTCGCAGGCCATTCATTATTATCAGCGATACCTCTCTTTGGATCCCGATGGGGCGCCGGCCTCGGATGTGCGGGAGCGCATGCGGGTCCTTTCGGCCCAGGTCACGCGCGAAAACATGGGCGGGGATGATCGGGTGACCCGAGAAGTGAAAGAAATTCTGGACCAGGCGGATGCGGCCGCGCGGGGCGGAAACGTGCAAATGGCGCTCAATCATTGTCTCCGCGCCGCCGCGCATGCGTCCAGGCGTGGACGCAATGATTTGGAGGAGCGGGCCCTGCGCATCGGCGTGCACACCGCCCCGGATCAACCGCGGGCGCATGTGGCCCTGGGTCGGTTTTTCTATGCACAGGCCCGTCCCGCGGAAGCGCTGGCCGCGTATCGGGACGCGGGGCGATTGGCACCCGAGTGGTTGCCCGCCCTGATGGGTCAGGCGGAATCCGCCATCGCCGCCAACCAATCCGCCGCCGCGCGAACCGCCCTGGAAGCCGCCGCCCGCGTGGCCGCGGATGATCCCGACACCCTGATCACCATTGCCGCCCATCATCGCGACGGCCTCAATGACGCCGCCGCCGCCCGACGGATACACGCCGAGTTGCGCCGCCGATTTCCCAACCATCCTCGGGCGGACGAATTTCGTTAAGGGATGAGGGGGGAGGGGAAACCCACGGATGGCTTTGCCGTCCAACGGATGGGGATTGGGTTTTGGAGGGGGGACCAACGGATGGCTTCGCCGGACAACGGATGGGGATGCTGGGTTTTGGTAGGGGTGACAAACGGATGGCTTCGCCGGACAACGGATGGGGATGAGAGTCTTTGGAGAGGACCGAGCATTGAACGTTGAACGAAGGGTGACAGGAGCGCCAATTGCCGTATTGGCGGGTCGAAGGGGGGATCCCTTTGTCTTTAGCTTTGTCGAATCCGTTGGATTTCTGCATTGCATCCGTTGTCCGGCGAAGCCATCCGTGGGGACCCGTCCATCACGCTGCCTGAAAATCAGCGGCACGCGATTGACAATCCGCTTGCATGAACCCATAGATCGGTTAGGGAAGCGTGAGTGCGGTCCCGGATGTTCCGGACCGAGTAACCCAAAGTAATTTTTGCAGGAAAACTTTTGATGAAAATTTATCTCAGCGGACAAATGGTGGACGAAGCGGATGCGAAGGTCTCCGTTTTTGATCACGGACTTTTATATGGCGATGGTGTGTTCGAGGGCATCCGCGCCTATCACGGACGGGTGTTTTTGCTCAAGGAACACGTTGAGCGTTTGTATGATTCGGCCAAGGCCATTGCCTTGGAAATCCCCATGACCCGTGAGGAGATGTCCCAAGCGGTGGTGGACACCTGCATCGCCAACGGCATTTCGTCCGGGTACATTCGCCTGGTGGTCACCCGCGGGGTGGGCACGTTGGGGTTGAACCCGTATTTGTGCAAAAAACCGGAAGTGATCATCATTGCCGCCGCCATTCAGTTGTATCCGCCCGAATTGTACGAAACCGGCATGAGCGTGGTCACCGTCGGCACCGTGCGAAATCATCCCGAGGCCATCAATCCGCGCATCAAAAGCCTGAACTACCTGAACAATGTCATGGCCAAAATCGAGGCCATCAACTCCGGGGTTTTGGAATGCATCATGTTAAATCCACAGGGACATGTTGCAGAAGCGTCGGGAGACAATATATTTATCATAAAGAACGGTGTGCTGAAAACGCCTCCGGTTTGGTGCGGCGCCCTCGACGGCATTACCCGTCGGGCGGTCATGGGCATCGCCAGAGACGCCGGGTACACCGTGCGGGAGGAGGTTTTGCAGCGGTATGACCTGTTTACCGCCGACGAAATTTTCCTCACCGGCACCGCTGCCGAAGTGATTGCGGTGACCACCGTGGATCGCCGGACCATTGGGGACGGCACCCCCGGACAGGTCACGCTTGACTTACAGCGGCATTTCAAGGAGTATGTGAAAGTGAATGGAACGCCCATCCAAGCTTTATGAAGTGTGAACACTGCGACAAACCCGCGACCGTACATGTGACCCGCGTTGCCCAAGGCAAGGTACACAAGGTCCACTTGTGCGAGGCGTGCGCCCAGAAAATGGGCTTGGGGACTTCTCCGTCATCGACGGGGTCCGGTCCCACGGTGGCGGACGCCCTTTTGGGGAGCGGTGGCGGCGTGAGTGCTTTGTCTTCCCACAAGCTGCGGCGTTGTCCGGGCTGCGGGTTGACGTTGCGCGGTTTGCAAAAAGAAGGTCGTTTGGGTTGTGCACAGTGTTACGAGGTCTTCGGGGAAGAGTTGGACCGCATACTCCGTTCGATACACGATGCCACCGAACACCGGGGACGCACGCCAGGGGAGGGGGTCAAGCGTCAGGATTTGAGCCGGAAAATGGATGTGTTGCAGTCGCGGCTCACCCGGGCCATCGAAGCGGAAGCCTTTGAAGACGCGGCAAAAATCAGGGATGAACTGCAACACCTGCAAATCGCCATGGAGGCGGATCGGGAGGCAAGCCGTGAAGTCCCCGGAAAAAAAGAGGTCTATCCGTCATGACCTTGGAAGAACTCCTTGATCATCCCTGCGCTTGGTTTGTGGACCATGAATGCGGAGAGGTGGCCATCAGTTCCCGCATCCGGCTGGCCCGCAATGTGGCCGGATATCCTTTTCCTTCCAAAGCGGAACCGGCCCAGTTGAGGGAACTCAGGGGCAATATTTTGCAAACGTTGTCGGAACTCGATCTTTTTGATCAAGGCTGGGTGTCGGAAACCGACGAGGTGAGCCCCGGGGACCGGATGTTGCTCTTTGAGCGCAGTTTGATGAGCCGCGAACACATGGAAAACGAAGACAGCGGCGCCATCGGCGTCAGTCGGGACGAGCAGGACGTGGTCATGGTCAACGAGGAAGACCATTTGCGCCTTCAGGTCGTGCGACCGGGCCTCAGCCTGGAATCGGCCTGGGAAGAGATGCAAATCCTCGACAGTTTGCTGGATGCCCATGTGGAATACGCTTTTTCGAGCAAATACGGCTATCTGACCTGCTGCCCGTCCAATACCGGCACCGGATTGCGGGCCGGGGTGATGTTGCATCTTCCCGGCCTGGCCCTTCTCGACGAAGTGCGGCCGGTCATGCGGGGGCTGGCCAAAATGGGTTTGGCGGTGCGCGGGCCGGGGGGCGAGGGGAGCGACGCGGACGGTTTTCTCTATCAGGTGTCCAATCAAGTGACCCTGGGTCGATCCGAGCAGGACATCATTGGCGAATTGCACCAAATGGTGGACGAACTCGTGACCCACGAATACAACGCCCGCCTCCGTCTGGAGGAGGTGCGCCCCAACGGGTTGCGCGACAAAGTGGGGCGGGCTGCGGGCATTTTGCAAAACGCCTGGGAACTCTCCTCCAAAGAAGCCTTGGATCTGCTGGCCATGGTGCGGTTGGGGCTGGCCATGGACCTGCTTGAAGTGGACGAAGCGCATGTGGTGGAGCGGCTGATGATCGAAGTTCGACCCGCCCATTTGCAAAAATTGGCTGGAAAAGAGCTGAATCCGGGCGAAAGAGACAGATTTCGCGCACTCCGAGTGCGTTCTAAGCTTGCCGAATTAAGGAAAGGTCCTAAACTGTAACCATGACGAACTTCACACCACGCGCTCAACAAGTTTTGCAACTCGCCCGCAAAGAGGCCGATCGATTTAACCACGGCTATGTGGGAACCGAACACCTGCTGCTGGGGCTCATCGCCCTGGGGCAGGGAGTGGCGGTCAACGTGCTTCAACGCATGGGAATCGATCTCGAAACCGTCCGCATGGAGGTTGAAAAAGCAGTGGGCGTCGGCCCCGAAACCAAAACCATGGGCAACGTGCCCTTCACCCCGCGGGTGAAGAAGGTGCTGGCCTTGGCCGGCAGCGAAGCCCGGGCGCTCAACCATTCCTACGTGGGCACGGAACACATTCTGTTGGGCCTGCTTCGAGAAGGCGAGGGCGTGGCCGCCCGGGTTCTGAAAAATCTCCAGGTGGATCTCGAAAAAACCCGCATTGAGATCATGAAAGAGCTCGATCCCGGCTACGACCCCAGCGCCGAGCCCAAAACCGCCACTGCGGGCAATACCAAGGAATCCGAGGAAAAACAAAAAACCCCGGCCTTGAATGCCTTTGGACGTGACCTCACCGAAATGGCCCGCCGCGGCGAACTCGACCCCGTGATTGGCCGCAGCAACGAAATCGAGCGGGTCATTCAGATTCTCTGCCGGCGCACCAAAAACAACCCCGTTTTGTTGGGTGAAGCCGGTGTGGGCAAAACCGCGATTGCCGAGGGCTTGGCCCAGTGCATTGTCACCGGAGATGTGCCCGAATTGTTGGTGGACCGCAAGGTCGTGACCTTGGATCTGGCCCTCATGGTCGCGGGCACTAAATATCGTGGACAATTCGAGGAGCGCATCAAGGCGGTCATGGATGAAATTCGCAAAGCGAAAAACGTGATTCTCTTCATTGACGAATTGCACACCATCGTCGGCGCCGGAAGCGCGGAAGGGGCCATGGACGCCTCGAACATCATCAAACCCGCCCTTGCCCGCGGCGAAATGCAATGCATTGGCGCCACCACGCTCAACGAATACCGTCGCTTTATCGAAAAAGACGCCGCCTTGGAACGTCGGTTCCAGTCCGTGTTGGTGAAAGAACCCAGCGTGGACGAGGCGGTATTGATTCTCAAAGGCCTGAAGCGCAAATACGAGGACCACCATCACGCCCGGATTTCCGACGAAGCCGTCCGCGAGGCCGTGGAGCTGTCCTCGCGCTATTTGACCGACCGCTTTTTGCCGGACAAGGCGATTGACATCATGGACGAGGCCGGTGCCCGCGCCCGGATCGCGGCCATGACCCGTCCCCCCGAACTCAAATCCTTCGAAGAGGAAATCGAAAAGATCAAGGTCGAGAAAGACAACGCCATTCGCGACCAAAAATTCGAAGAAGCCGCCTCCCTGCGAGACCAAGAGCGCGAGGCCCGGGAAAAACTGGAAACCGCCATGAACGACTGGCGCAAGGAGCGCGACGAAAAAGTCGTGGACGTCAACGCCGAAGATATCATTCACGTCGTGTCCAAATGGACCGGGGTGCCGCTTTCCCGCATGGAAGATTCGGAAATGTCCCGTTTGTTGGACATGGAAACGGTTCTGGCCAGTCAGGTCGTGGGGCAAAGCGAGGCCGTGGGGGTGATCTCCAAGGCGTTGCGGCGTTCACGGGCGGACCTCAAGGACCCCAAACGTCCGATCGGCTCCTTTGTATTCCTCGGTCCCACGGGCGTGGGCAAAACCTTGCTGGCCAAGGCCCTCACGGAATTCATGTTCGACGACTCCGATGCCTTGATTCAGATCGACATGTCCGAGTACATGGAAAAATTCGCCTCCTCGCGGCTGATTGGATCGCCCCCCGGATACGTGGGCCACGAAGAAGGCGGACAATTGACCGAGCAGGTTCGGCGCAAGCCCTACAGCGTGATTTTGTTCGACGAAATCGAAAAAGCCCACCCGGACACCATGAACCTGCTCTTGCAGATTCTGGAAGAAGGAAAGTTGACCGATTCCTTGGGACGTACCGTGGATTTTCGCAATACGATCATTATCATGACCAGCAATATCGGCGCGGAATTCACCAAGAAAAACATGGGCCTCGGCTTTGGCAATCTCGGTTCCGCCGGCGGCTCCTACGAGCATCTCAAAGAAAAAATGGTCGAGGCCGCAAAGCAAATTTACAAGCCCGAGTTGCTCAACCGCATGGATGAGATCATCGTCTTCCATCAGTTGACCCGCGACGACGTGCGCAAGATTCTCGACATCGAGCTGACCAAGGTCAAGGGGCGACTGGCGTCCAAACGCATGACCCTCAAGCTGGAAGATTCCGCGGTTGAGTTCCTCATCGACAAAGGATTCGATCCCGAATACGGCGCCCGCCCCCTGCGGCGTGCCATCGAACGTTTCTTGGAAGATCCTCTGGCCGAAGATTTGCTGCGCGGGCGCTTTAGTCCCGATGAGATCATCGACGTGCGTGTTGAGGATGATCACCTCCATTTTGAGCAGCTTGCCGGCGCAAATTGATTCCGTTCCTGAAAAGCCTTGGTTGGATTTGTGGACATTTGCCTCTGTCCGTGGTTTTGGCCATGGGGCGGGGGATGGGGCGTACGGCCGCATTGTTCGGGCGGCGCCGGAAAGAGGTGCTGGATCGGATTCAGAGCTGTTTGGGCGTGGGGTTGGCCGAAGCCAAAGCCATTCGCAAAGGCATGTACCTGAATTTGGGCATGACTGCGGTGGAAGTCTTGCGCATGCCTTATATGGACGAAGCGGAAGTCCGAAGCCGGATTCGGTATGCGGGCACGGAAAAAACGCCCCCGCGGGGTACCCCGTCCATTGGGCTCGTGGCCCACACGGGCAACTGGGAATTGCTGGCGGCCACCACCTCCTTCTTCATCGACAATGAGATGAACGTAGTGGTGAAAGCCCAAAAACCCGAGTCATTGAACGAATGGATGATCAAAATCCGATCCCGCTGGGGGACGAAAATCCACGACCGGCGCGGTTCGGTCCGCGAAATTCTCCGGGTGCTGAAAAACGGGGAGATTTTGGCCTTTATCCTGGATCAGAACGCCAAGCGGAATTGGGGGATTTTCGTGGATTTTTTTGGAATGCCCGCCTGCACCAGCGATGGTCTTTCCGAAATTGCCGCCCGCACCGGCGTGGACACCTACCCCGTGTTTTGCCGCCGACTGCCGGACCACAATTTGTTGGTTACCGTACATGATCCCATTCCCCCGCCCAAAAGCCGGGAGCCCGAGGAAATTCGCGCCCACACCCAGGCCTGCACAAAAGCCATCGAAGACTTTGTCCGCGCCCATCCCGACCAATGGATTTGGATGCACCGCCGCTGGCGCACCCAACCCGAAACCGCCGAAGCCGCCGAAAATCAAGGTTAAGCGTAAGCTGTATCCGCTACATGCGACTCATGAAATCATATTCCGCCCTATCTCCCTCCCCCCTTCTCTCCTTCTTTTCCTTCAATCTCTCACGAAACCTATAAGAGACCCCATATGAAAATCCTACTCGCCACCCTCTCCCTGCTGCTCCTTCCCTCCCTGTTTGCCGAAGAGGCGGACACGCCCAAGGCTCTTCAAAAGTCTCTTCACGATTTTACGATGGAAGACATCGAAGGCAATCCCGTTGATCTCGCCCAATACAAAGACAAGGTCGTCTTGATTGTCAATACCGCCTCCAAGTGCGGGCATACGCCCCAATACGCCGATCTCGTCCAGCTTCAGAAAGATTATGCGGAAAAAGGGGTGGTGGTTTTGGGCTTTCCCGCCAACAACTTTAATAATCAGGAACCCGGCAGCAATGAACAGATCCTTGAATTTTGTGAGACCAAATTCAATGTGAATTTCCCCATGTTTTCCAAGGTGTCGGTGCGGGGTGATGACCAACATCCCTTGTTTGCCTTTCTGACCGAAGCGGAAAATCCCGATTTTACCGGAAACATCAATTGGAATTTCGAGAAAGTGCTGGTCGGTCCCGACGGTACCGTGCAACGACGCTTTCGCTCCCGGACCAATCCAAGCAGCCCGGAAATCCGCGAGGCCATTGACGACTTGGTTACAGCGAATTGATGCCAAAGGCCTCTCATTAACCGGATTTATGGACTTTGCGTGTGCCGACCCAACCTGCCCAGTCTGCCGGAACAATTCCGCACGATCCCAGGGGAACCCGCAATCTTTGCGATGATTCCGACTACGCCCGGACGCGCCGGGGGCTTCAAGACGCCCCCTTACGTTTGACCCGAAGACGTTTAGGCGGTAAGTCATGGGTATGAAATATTCTTATCTCCAAGCTTTCGGGTGGCTTTTGCTTTATGTTGTGATGATCCTGTCTCCGCTGTTGCTGGTGGTGGCGGGGCCGTTGCAGGCGGGTCGCGGATTTTGGATTGAGTTCGGGGTGGCGTTGGGGTTCATTGGTTTGGCGATGATGTGCGCCCAGTTTTTGATTACGGGACGTTTTCGGGTGCTGGCTCAGGGCTTTGGCAGTGACAACCTTTTGCATTTTCATACGGCCACCGGGGTGGCGGGGATGTTGTTGGTGTTGGCGCATCCGGCGATTCTGCTGTGGGCGAACCCGGAATTCCGCGAATACTTGGATCCTTCGGTGAATTTGCCGCGGGTGTTGGCGTTGGTGCCGGCGACGATTTTCACGGTGTTGATCGTGGTGTTTTCGCTCTGGCGGATCCCATTCCGCCTGATGTATGAATGGTGGCGGGTTTCGCACGGGTTCATGTCGATGTTCGTGGTGTTCGTGGGCACGGTGCATGTGATGCAGGTGGGGCATCATACCCACTTGTGGTGGCAGAAGGGGTATGTGGTACTGTTTACCTGCGTGGCCTTGGGGGCGATTTTGCATGTGCGGGTGATCCGTCCGTTCCGCATGAAAAAACGCGCATGGGAAATCGTGGAGGTTCGCCCGGAGCGGGGCGGGGCGACGACCTTGGTTTTGGAGGCCAAGGGACACGAGGGCATGGCCATTGAGGCGGGGCAGTACGCCTGGGTCACGGTGGGCGGTTCCCCGCATGGCCTTCAGCAGCATCCTTTTTCCTTTTCCAGTGGAGAGGCGGACCGCAAGCGCGTTTCTTTCACGGCCAAACCCGCCGGCGATTTCACCCGAACCTGGTCGGAGATGAAAGTGGGCACGCCGGTGTATATGGACGGGCCGTACGGCGCCTTTACCCCTGAGAAAAAAAGCGATCGGGGGATGATTTTATTCGCGGGCGGGGTGGGGGTGACCCCGATCATGAGCATCTTGCGGACGTTGGCGGAGCGGGGCGATTCGCGGGAATGCATCCTCTTTTATGGCAACCGCACCTTTGAGGATGTGATTTTCCGTGAGGAACTCGAGGAACTGGAAAAGGTCCTGAATCTTCGGGTGATCCACGTGCTTTCGGATGCCGGTGAGGATTGGGAGGGGAACAAAGGCTATTTGGACCATGCCATGATGGAGAAGGAACTGCCGAAAGATTTGTTGGCCTATGATTATTACATCTGCGGTCCCGAGCCGATGATGAATCTGGTGGAGTCCGAGTTGGCGTCCACGAAAATTCCCTTGCCGCGTATCAAATCGGAACGTTTTCAAATCGTATAAGGAGGATTCCCATGTTTCACCGCGTGATGTTACATCAATATGTCTATCTGGTCGCCACGCTGCTGGCGCTGCTTTTTCTGTTGGCGGCGGCCGGGTTTGCATGGCTTCTGAATGGGTGAGGATAAGGGATAAGGGATAAGGGATATGGGATACGGGATACTCCGCACTCCGCACTTGTCATTGTCTCTCACAGAGGCGCAAAGGCATGGAGGGGAAGTGAGGAAAACCGACAAAGTTTGGGACAAAGGCAAAGGCCTTCCCCCTGCGCCCCTGCCGGTGCGGAGACCGGCGCTCCTGTCCCGTTCGCCCCGATAAAGCCAGGCCACCAAACTAACTTCAACTGGGTATCCCGCGCGGGGGCGCGGGTTTAGCTGGGAAAAGCCTTCGGCCACTTTCGCTTCAATCCATCTGGCTTATGGGAGACCGGGCTCTTCAGCTTGCGTCGGATTTTGCGATTTCGGGGGGCTAACGCATCTTCTGATGGTGCCGTCCCCCCGAAAGCGCGAAAGGCGGCGTGAGATCAAGAGTCCGGTCTCCCCCGAAGGCTTTTCCCCATTTTCTAGTTCCGCAAACACCTTCTGACTTATATTTTAAAAGCCATGCCAGAAGCAAGAACCCTTCTCCACCAAGTTTTCTTCCATAAAATAGATTTTCGAACTGGCTCTGGATCTTTGCCATGAATCCGCCATGAATCGCTTGACCTCCCGCGTTTCTCTCTGTACGGAACGCGCCATGAGTGATCCTGATACAGACCATATCGACGTGCGGTACGTGGCCAATTTGGCGCGCATTGATTTGACGGACGCGGAAATCGAACGCCTGACGGGCGAACTGGACCAGATCCTGTCTTTTGTGCATCAATTGGACATGCTCGATCTGGCTGGCGTGGAGCCGCTTTCGCATCCGCATCCCATTTCCAATGTGTTTCGCGAGGATGTGCCTGGGGACTGTTTGGACCGGGAGGATGTGCTCGAAAACGCCCCGGCCACGGTGCAACAGTTGATCCGGGTTCCGCAAATGATGGGGGAATCATGAGGGGATTTCAGGGTGTTTGTCTTCGGATTCGGGAGGCTGGACAATGAGTGATTTGTACGCGAAAAGCCTGCGCGAACTCCGGGCCTTGATGGACGCGGGGGATTGTTCCTCCCGGGACATCGTTCAGTCCCTGCACGAGCGCATCGAGGCGGTGGATGGGGCCGTGGGCGCTTATTTGGAGCGCGATTTGCAAAATGCATTGAAACAGGCGGCGGCGGCGGACGAACGCCGCGCGGCGGGGGAGAAAGGAGCGATGCTGGGCATTCCGGTGGCCATCAAGGATTTGCTGAACGTCAAGGGTCAGTCCTGCCGCTGCGGGTCCAAATTGCTGGAGGGCTATGTGTCTCCGTACGACGCCACCTGCATCGCGAAATTGCGGGCGGCGGGGGCGGTGATGTACGGTCGGGTGAACATGGACGAGTTCGCCATGGGCGCCTCCACGGAAAATTCCGCATTGGGTCTGACCCGCAATCCGTGGGATTTGCAGCGGGTGCCCGGGGGGTCCAGCGGAGGGAGCGCGGCGGCGGTGGCGGCGGACGCGGCCATCGTTTCGCTGGGCAGCGATACCGGCGGCAGTGTCCGCCAGCCCGCGTCTTTTTGCGGTTGCGTGGGGTTGAAGCCCGGATACGGGCGGGTGAGCCGTTACGGTCTGACCGCCTTCGCCAGTTCGCTGGATCAGGTGGGGGTCTTGTCCAAAACCGTGGCCGACGCCGCCGACACTTTTGGCTGCATTGGCGGATACGATCCCCGCGACAGCACCTCGGTCCGGCAGGCGTTGCCCGATGTTTCCGGAGCTTTTTCAGGGGAACTCAAGGGCATGAAGGTGGGGGTGGCGGAAGAATTTTTCGGGGTGGGCGTGGACCCGGAGGTGGAAGCGGCGGTGCGCAAGGCCATTGAGCATGTGGCCGGACTGGGCGCGGAAATCGTGCCCGTTTCGTTTCCGCATTTGCAGTACGCGGTGGCGGCCTATTACATCATTGCCCCGGCGGAGGCCTCCACCAACCTGGCCCGTTTTGACGGGGTGCGTTATGGCGCCCGTGTGGATGCGGATGATCCGGTGGAAATGATGAAACGCACCCGCGAGGCCGGGTTTGGGCCCGAAGTGAAGCGGCGTATCCTCTTGGGGACGTACGTGTTGAGTTCCGGGTATTACGATGCCTACTACGTAAAAGCTCTGAAAGCCCGGGCTTTGATCAAACGCGATTTTGATCAGGTGTTTTCCGCCTGTGACGTGCTGTTGGGTCCGGTTTCCCCCACGCCCGCCTATCGAATTGGTGAGGAGATCAACGATCCGCTGACCATGTACAAGGGCGATATCTGCACCATTCCCGCCAATTTGGCCGGGGGCAGCGGCATGTCGGTGCCGTGCGGATTCAGTTCCGAGGGGCTGCCCATCGGCTTGCAGATTCTCGCCCCCGCATTTTCCGAAGACCGCCTGTTCCGGGTGGGCCATGCCTACGAGCAAAGCACGGACTGGCATTTACGCAAACCGCAACTTTCCGCATCCCGCCGCAAAACCGGGGACAACTGATCACGCGATAAACTCATTATGCCTCTTCAAGCCACCATAGGACTCGAAACCCACGTACAACTGAACACCCGGACCAAAATCTGGTGTTCCTGTCCGGTGAATGCCGACGCGCCGCCGAATACGGCGGTGTGCCCGGTTTGCCTGGGGTATCCGGGTTCCTTGCCGGTGCTCAACCGGGAAGCTGTGCGCAAAACCGTGATCACGGGGCTGTTGCTGGGTTGTGAAATCCCGAAGTTCAGCAAACACGACCGCAAGAGCTATTTTTATCCGGACATGCCCAAGGATTATCAGATCACCCAATACGATCAACCTTTGTGTCTGGGAGGCGGATTGGAAATTGAAGTCGGGGGACGGAAAAAATACGTACGCATCAACCGGATTCACTTGGAGGAGGACGTGGGCAAATCCACGCATTTGGCCAGTGCGAGCGGCATTGACTACAACCGTGCGGGCACGCCGTTGATGGAAATCGTGACCGAACCGGACTTGGCCAACGAGGACGAAGCCTTCGCCTATCTGACCGCCCTCAAGCGCATTTTGCAATATGGGGACGTGAGTCACTGCAATTTGGAGCAGGGCAATATCCGTTGCGACATCAACGTCAGCGTGGCCGAGGCGGGGGCGAAAAAATTGGGGGTCAAGGCCGAAATCAAGAACATGAACACCTTCCGCGGGGTGCACCGGGCCTTGGCGTATGAGATCAAACGGCAGCTCAAAGCCGTGGGGCAGGGGGAGACCTTGGTGCAGGAGACCCGTCGTTGGGATGACGACCGGGGGGTGACCCAGTCCATGCGGGGCAAAGAGGACGCGCACGATTACCGCTATTTTCCCGACCCCGATTTGGCGGGCATTGTCCTGACCGTCGAACAGATCGAAGCGTGGCGGTCGGGTTTGCCCGAGTTGCCCGACCGGCGGCGCGCGCGTTTCGTGGAATCCCTGGGCTTGCCCGAGGGAGACGCGGAAGTGCTGGTGGCGGACAAAGACGTGGCCGATTATTTCGAGCAGGTCGCGGCCGCGTCCGGGGGAAATGCCAAGGCCGCCGCCAACTGGGTGATGAGCGAAGTGATGCGGGTGTTGTCCGAAAGCGGCGAAAACGTGACCTCCCTGAAAGTGCGCCCCGGGGATATCGGGGCGCTGATTCGTCTGGTGGACGCCGGGACTTTGAACAGCACCAAGGCCAAGGAAGTGTTTGCCATTTTGCTTGAGGAAGGGGGCGATCCCCACGAAATCGTCAAAACCCGGGGGCTGGCGCAGGTCAGTGATCAGGGGGCGATAAAAGCTTTTGTTCGACAAGTGGTTGACGAAAATCCAAAGGTGGTGGAAGATTACTTGGGCGGTAAACCGGCCGCCCTCCAATTTCTCATGGGCCAGGTCATGCGTTTGAGTCGTGGCAAGGCCAATCCGCCCATGGTGCTCGAACTTTTAAAAGAAATGCTTGCCGAAAGTTAGGTTGATAGGCTAGCGTAGGCCACGAACCGTATCTTCAACTCCCAAAGGACGACATTTTGACACCCAACGACGAATACACATTGGAGACCCTGCTGCAGGCGGGCATGATTGACGAGGCGATCGCCAGCAAAGCCTCGACGCTTGCCGATGAGAAAGGCAAGAGTGTCACCGAAGTGCTGGAGGAATCCGGCATGGTGACCGCCGAGGAAATCATTCAGGTCATGGCCGAGCACTATGGCATGGAAGTGGTGTCTCTGCGGGAGATTGACGTGGACCAGGAAGTGATTGACTGCGTACCCGCCGATTTGGCGATGCGGCATTTGATTTTACCGGTTTGGAAACGGGGCAACGAATTGACGGTGGCGATTTCCGACCCGCAGGATTTGGATACGCTCGACAGTGTGCGGTATTCGCTTCCCTACGATGTGGTGCCCGTGGTGGCCTCCAAGAAAGAAATCAAATCCGCGGTCAATCTCTTTTACGGCGGCGGCGGCGGCGGGCGGATCGGTTCCGCGCTTCAGGAACTCACCGAAGCCACCATTTCCGGAATTGCCACGGACGAAACCCGGGAGTTGTTTGGGGACATGGAAGACGTGACCGAAGAGGACGCGCCCATCATCAAATTGGTGAGTTTGATTATCATTGAGGCCTTCCGCAAGCGCGCTTCGGACATTCACATCGAGCCCATGGAGAAGAAGCTGCGGGTACGTTATCGCATTGACGGGGTCCTACAAGAAGTGGACAGTCCGCCCAAACGCCTGCAGTCCGCGATCATTCAGCGACTGAAAATCATGTCCAACATGAAAATCGCCGAAAAGCGGGTTTGTCAGGACGGGCGCATTCAGATCAACGTCATGGGTCGCGATCTCGACCTCCGCGTGTCCGCGGTGCCCTCCAACCACGGCGAATCCATCGTCATGCGTATTTTGGACAAAGACAGTTTGAAACTGGGGCTGCCGGAATTGGGATTCTTCACCGACGACCAGCAAACTTTCCGCCACATGATTGGCTTGGCCGACGGGATTGTGTTGGTGACCGGGCCCACCGGGTCCGGCAAAACCACGACCCTGTATTCTTGTCTGAACGAAATCAACAAGCCCGACCGCAAAATCATCACCGTGGAAGACCCGGTGGAATACCAGCTCAGCGGCATCAACCAAGTGCACGTGCGTTCGGACATCGGTCTGTCCTTTTCCGCGGCCCTGCGGTCCATTCTTCGGCAGGCGCCCAACATCATCATGATCGGGGAAATCCGAGACTTGGAAACCGCCGAAATTGCCGTGAACGCGTCGCTGACCGGTCACTTGGTGTTCAGCACCCTGCACACCAACGACGCCCCCAGCGCCATCACCCGTTTGATTGACATTGGGGTGAAGCCCTTTTTGGTGGCCTCGTCGTTGCGGGGCATCATGGCCCAACGTTTGGTGCGGAAAAATTGTTCCAAGTGCGTGAAGCCCTACAATGCCACGGATCGGGAGTTGCGTTCGCTCGGACAACTGGCCGCCCAAGTGGAAGACATCCAGCTGGCCCGCGGGGAAGGGTGCCCCGATTGCAACCACACCGGGTATTCCGGACGGATCGGGATTTTCGAAATTTTCGCCATCACCGAAGAAGTGCAACACATGATCTACGGAGGCGTGGATTCCGGGGAATTGCGCCGCAAAGCCCGCGAATTGGGCATGCGGACGTTGCGCGAAGACGGGTTGCGGAAAGTGATTGCCGGACAAACCACCTTGGAAGAAGTCTTCCGGGTTACCATGGGAGATGCTGAATAATGACCTTATCCGCAAGAGAAGTGAACATGGAGGACCTCCTCACCTTGGTGGTGGAAGAAGGGGCGTCGGATTTGCACATCGAAGTCGACAGTCCTCCGGTTCTACGCATTCATGGACATCTCAATCCCTTGGAAACCGAACCCCTGCGTCCGGACGACACGGACCGCCTAATGCGCGCCATCACCAGCGAAGACAATATCGCCCACCTCATGGAATCCGGTGGCGCCGACTTTGGTTTCGGCTTCAAAGACCTCGCCCGTTTCCGCGTGAGTATTTTCAAGCAAAAAGGCGCCGTGGGCATGGTTTTGCGTCAAATTCCCAACGATCTTTTGACCTTGGAGCAGATCGGGCTGCCCCCACAGACCAAAGAACTGTTATACCGCCCCAAAGGATTGATTTTGGTGACCGGCCCCACGGGTTCCGGTAAATCGACCACCCTCGCAAGCATGATCAACATCATCAACGAGGAGCGCGACACCCACATCATCACCGTGGAAGACCCCATCGAATTTTATCACGAACACAAAACCAGCTTGGTCATCCAGCGGGAGGTTGGTGTGGACGTGGGCTCGTTCAAGCGGGCTTTGGTCAGTTCCTTGCGCCAGGACCCCGACGTAATTCTGGTGGGGGAAATGCGGGATTTGGATACCATGGAAGCGGCGATTACCGCCGCCGAAACCGGACACTTGGTGTTTGCCACCTTGCATACCACCGGGGCCGCGCGTACCGTGGACCGGATTGTGGACGCGTTTCCCACCAACCAACAGGAACAAATCCGCACCCAGCTCGCTTCCACGCTTCAGGCCGTGATTTCCCAGGTGTTGTTGCCCCGCATCGACAAGGAAGGTCGGGTGGCCGCCTTCGAAATTATGATTTCCACGCCCGGCATTCAGGCTTTGATTCGCGACAACAAAACCTTCCGCATCACCTCCGATATTCAAACCGGCGCACGGCATGGCATGGTCACTCTGGACACCTCCCTGCTCACCCTGTACCGCAGAGGGGTCATCAGCTTTGAAAACATGATTCTCAAAGCCAATGATCCCGAGTCCCTCGCGCAAAAAGTTCAGGCAGGCTAACCTTACTTCCCCTTAAAACCTTATGGCCGATCTCACACAATCCGATATTTTACTCGATCACCTTCTCGACAACGGCTACGTCAAGCACGAACAGGCCGAAGACGTCTTGGACGAACACTCCCGCACCGGGCGTTCCATCCGCAACATCCTGTTGGACATGGAATTGGTGGACGAGGACACGCTGATGGAGCAACAGGCCCTGCTCATGGGGGTCCGCGTTCTTGATCTCAGCCGTCACCACATCGACGTCGAAATCGTCAAACAGATCCCCTCCTCCATGGCCCGGATGTACAACCTGGTGCCCGTCGATTCCGATCCCATCAGCTTGGAAATGGCCACCTGCGAGTTTATCACCCCTGAAATTGTGGACGAGCTTCGTTTTGTGCTGGGCAAAGACGTCACCTTCGTGATTTCCAAAGAACGGGATATCAAGGAACACTTGCTCAAATATTTCGGAGACGACGCCACGGATTCCGTGGGGAACATGATCACCGAATTGGAGAGCGAGTTGGAGGATGCCGGGGACATTGGAGAGGGCACCAACCTGACGGAAGAGGATTTGGCCAGCTCGGCCAACGCCGCCCCGGTGATTCGATTTGTGAACCTGGTGCTGTATCAGGCGGTGCAGGACCGGGCCTCGGACATTCACTTCGAGCCTTTCGAACATGAATTCAAGATCCGTTACCGCGTGGACGGCGCCCTGTATGAGATGGCGCCCCCACCCAAGCATTTGGCCTTGCCGGTGATTTCCCGCATCAAGGTGATGTCCGGTTTGGACATCTCCGAGCGCCGGTTGCCCCAAGACGGTCGCATTCAGCTCAACATCGCCGGACGTCCCGTGGACTTCCGCGTGTCCTCCCTGCCCACCCAATTCGGCGAAAGCGTGGTGCTCCGCGTGTTGGACCAAAGCGCGGTCGGATTGGAACTCGAACGCCTTGGCATGCCCGACGACGTGTATGAGAATTTCACCCAGGACATCAACATGCCCAACGGGATTATTCTCGTGACCGGACCCACCGGTTCGGGCAAAACCACCACTCTGTACGCCGCCTTGGGCCGGCGCAACGAGGTGGGCGTGAAAATTCTAACCGCCGAAGAACCGGTGGAATACGACATTGACGGCATCGTGCAGGTAAATGCCAATCACCGCATCGGCTTGACCTTCGCGAGCATTCTCCGCGCCTATTTGCGGCAGGACCCCGACGTGATTCTCGTGGGGGAAATCCGCGACATTGAGACCGCTCAAATTTCGGTGCAGGCCTCGCTCACGGGGCACTTGGTCTTCAGTACCCTGCACACCAACGACAGCGCCGGGGCCGTGACCCGTCTGATCGACATGGGGGTGGAGCCCTTTTTGATCGCCTCCACCATCCAGTCCGTGATGGGCACCCGACTGGTGCGCACGATTTGCAATGAGTGCCGCACCTCCTTCCAACCCGACGATCTGCAAATCACCGGGTTGGGTCTCAGCCGGGAAATCATTGGTGACAGCCCTTTCTATTATGGTTCCGGGTGCCCGAACTGCAACGATACCGGGTATCACGGGCGGCGGGGCATCTACGAATATTTGAAGGTCAGCGATCCCATTCGAACGTTGATCGCAGAGCGTCGTCCGACGGTGGTCATGCGCGACCGGGCCCGGGAACTGGGCATGCGCACCTTGAGGGAAGACGGGATCCGCTGTATTCTGGATGGCCTCACCACCTTCGAAGAGATCATCAAATACACTTAACAAAAATTCAACTTCTCAAGCTTCCTGCTTGCAGAAGCGCGTATCATTCGTGTAGAGTCCAAAAATGAAAGACCAATTCAGGTTGCCAGGAGACGCCAATGCCAAAATTTAGATTTGAAGCCGTAAACCAAAAAGGGGAACCTTTTTCCGGAAACGTGGAAGCCGCCGATGCTTCCGCGGCCACGTCCTTGATTCGTGAAAAGGGACTGATCCCCACCAATGTTACGCCCGCGGACGGCGGTGGTGCGGGCAAATCCGCGAAAGGCAAACCCGGAGCGAAAGGGGCGGGCAAGGGCAAGGCAAAGGCCGCCGGGTCCGGCAAAAACAAAGACATCGCCATGCCCGCCTTTATGCAGAAGGTCAAGGCCAAGGAACTCATGGCCTTTACCCGACAACTCGCAACCTTGGTGAATGCGGGGCTCCCTTTGGTGCGCGGCCTCAAAGTTTTGGGCCGTCAGGAAAAAAATCCCATGCTGAAAAAAGCGGTTTCGGAAATGACCGATGCCATTGAGAGCGGCAGCAACTTTGCCGAGGCCTTGGTGCAACATCCCCGGATTTTTGACAAGCTTTTCGTGAACATGGTCAAGGCCGGCGAAGTCGGCGGCGTGCTCGACAAAGTGCTCTTGAGTTTGGCCGAGTTCATGGAGAAAATCGAGAAAATCAAAAACAAAGTCAAAGGCGCGATGGTGTATCCGATCGTGGTGTTGACCTTGGCCGGCGGTATTCTCGCGTTCCTCATGGTGTTCATTATTCCCAAGTTCGAAGAAATTTTCGAAGATGTCATGCAGGGGGCGCCATTGCCGTGGTTGACCAACCAAGTGGTGGCCTTGTCTCGCAACTTCATCACCATCGGCCCCTTGATCATCGGTTTGATTTTCCTCATGAGCGTGGGAATGAAAATGGCGCGCAAGACCGACAAAGGCGCCTACACCCTCGATTACATGAAGTTGCACATGCCCTTGTTCGGCACCCTCTTCATGAAAGGGGCCATCGCCCGTTTCACCCGCACCCTCGGGGAACTGATGGATTCCGGGGTTCCGGTGCTCCAGGCCCTGACCATCGTGGGGGAAACCTCCGGCAATGCCGTGGTCGAGCAAGCCGTACACGTGGTGCATGACGCCGTGAAAGAAGGGGAAAACATCGCCCCCACCCTGGCTTCCACCAACATTTTCCCGCCCATGGTCGTCTCCATGGTGGAAGTGGGCGAAGAAACCGGCGAATTGCCCGCCATGCTCCGTCGCATTGCCGACAACTTCGACGATGAAGTGGACAATGCCGTGGCCGGTCTGACTTCGGTCATCGAGCCCTTGCTGATCGTCTTCCTCGCCCTCATCGTGGGTGCGATCGTGATTGCGCTTTTTCTTCCCCTGATCGGCATCATCGACGGACTCAATACCCAGGGCGGTTGATTCCGCCCCCTTGACCCGGATCATGATCGATCCGGGTCAATTGAGGTCCGCTCGCGATGGCCCTTCCGCGGATTGCCGGCGATTTCCGAAAGGGATCGCCGGAAATTTTCCATGTGGCACGGCTCTCGGGGGCCGGACCCAACTTCCCGCGCTCGCGTGGGCACCCCATTTTGTTTTGATCTGATTAGTCTCTCATGTGCCCCAAAAAACGGAATTCCGGATTCACAGTCGTTGAACTGTTGGTGGTAATCGCGATTCTCGTGATTATCGCCGGTCTTACCGTGGGCGCGATGCGCGGAGCCCGCAATCATCAAGTGCTCGAACAGGCCGCCTCCCAGCTTTCCATGGTGTTGGAGTACGCAAAGGCCCATGCCGTTTCCGGCGGGGAATCCGTCTATCTCGTGGTTTCCGACCATGGAACCGAGCCGGAACTCGCGGCATTGCGCACCTATACCCTGATGCGAGACCGGGTGGGCCAGGACCCCGAGATGTTGCGGGAATGGATCATCCTTCCACGGGACATTGTGTTTGCGGAGGATCCATACCCTGCGCAAGGACTTTCCCGTGATTTGATTGCCATGGACCCGATTGAAACCCGCGAATCGCCATTTGGCGGTCAGCAGGATCTGGTGACGGGTCCGGTGCGACTGCTGGTGGAGATTCGGCCCGATGGGCGATTTTACACGGGGGAAGTCCCGAAACCAGAGCCCGCCCATTTGGTACTTCAAAAGGGGGAATGGTATCGGCCGGCTGCGGGGCCTGTTTTTCTTCAGGCTCACCCTCTGGACGCGGTGCGAGTGCACTTGCGTCCGCGCACCGGGGTCACCCGTACGGAGAGAATTCTGTTGGAAGCGGAAGCGGAGGAGGTTGAATGAATGCCTCGAAATCCGGTTTTACTTTGGTGGAGTTGTTGCTCACCCTGGGTGTATTGGTGGTGGGGATGACCAGCACCATCGCCATGGTCGTGGCCTCGACCAATTACAGCCGCGCCAACCGCAACCTGCGGGAGATGGACGCCTTTGCCGAATCGGTGTTCACGGCCATTCACGCCAGTGCCCGGGGGGCGGCGGACGAGGAGGCTTGGCAGGATCTGACAGTGAAAATCCGAGGTCCCGGAGGGCTACAGCCGATCACTTCAAATGGCGAAAATGACTGGTGGCCGGAAGATCCGAGGTTTGGGAACCTCGGCCAAATCGCGGGCATGTTGCACTTTGAGTATACCTTGGAACTCCGCTTGGATCCGCCCGGATATGCGCCCGAAGACGAAACCCTGGAGGCGGTGCTCACCACCTATCTTCCCGGGGAAATCACCCCGCGCGTTTACCGTCGGCTCATCCGCTGGCAAAGGAGGGCGTGGTGAAGGCCCGCCGCAATTCGTCCCGGGCCGGGTTTTCATTGGTGGAACTGCTCGCCACCCTGGTGCTGATGACCCTGGTGCTTTTGTTGCTATTTCGCGGATTTCAGGCGGTTTCCGATGCCGTGATTCGCGGCGGGCGGCAATCCGGACTCGACCGCGAACTGCACACGGGCCTGAACCTGCTGCGCGAAGATCTGGAACAAATGCGGGTGACGGAGCAGACCCCGTTTGTGGCCGAAATCAGGAATGATGAAGACGAGAATGGAAATGCATACGCCATCCTTTCGTTTTTGCGCGTTCAAAATCAAGCGTCTCCCCTGTACGACCGGGAATACGTGCAATATTGGATCGAACCCCATGTTGACCGTGATTATTTAAAGCAATTGGTTCGATATGCCGGTTATCCCGATCCCGAATCCCATGAAGGGGAGGACGAGTCCCCCATGACCGATCCCCCGGTAAACTTTCGTGAGCAATCCTGGGTGACGTCCGAAATCATCATTGACCATCTCATTAAATTTCAACTTCATTTCCCGACACCTTCCGAGGACGACGAGTCAGAGCCGTCTATGCCGCAGGTCTGGTCCGTGGCCCCGGGTTATTTTGACATTGCGTTGGGACTCTGTCGGGAACCACTCCCGCCGTTGATTGCAAATATAAGCCTGACGGGAAACCTTTATAAGGATGTGGATACCTTGGATGGCACTTGGGGGCGCATTCGAACACACCCCCGCGTGCAGGGGCCGCCCGACGCTTGGGAGGAAACGCCATGATCCGTTCCGCAAAGTCGGGGTCCGCATTGGTGGCCACCATTTTGATGTTGGCGATTCTGTTGGTCTTGTCCCTGCTCTACACCGTGCAGGTGCGCTTGGAGGGGCGGATCACCGAATTCCAACAGGCCGGCACTTTGGCCCGGGGCGGACTGCACAGTGCCCAGGCCGAAGCCATGCGCGACATCGCCGCCACCTACACGAACCGTGTGTACGCCGTACCCGGTCAAGAACGGACCTGGCATTCCAAGGGGACCGTCGCCTCTGGCGCCGAATGGCTCACCCCCGACACCGCCACCGAACTGGGTTGGCCCGACCGTCTGCGGGAGACCGGACCCAACAGCTTGTATGAACGCGCGCAAAAAGCCGGATGGACCGAGCATGGCGATCCCAATGATTGGCATCTCGCCACCGCCTGGGTGGCCGCCGACCTCACCGGACTCCTGGACCCCAATGTCGTGGGGCGGAGCGATGCCCTGGACCCCGAACCCGCCGGGATTCAGATGAGGGGGTTCATGGCGGCACCGTCCGTTTGGGACAGGGACTACCTGACCCCCGGTGAATTCATTGCCGCCAACTCCGCGACCGAAGCCTTGTTTTTCCCGGACACTTGGAGCGTAGACCGGGGATGGTACGAGAAAACTTCAGAAACTTCAGGAGCTTGGCGGACCGAAGTCGAGGTCAACGCCCAAACCCTGAACATGTTTTCCATGACTTGGGATGAAGATCAGGTGCGGGAGGTGATGGCGGCATTGTATCCCGATCAGGACGCCGAGGAACTGACCAATGCCTTTTTCGACTTTCGGGACTGGGAAGTTGCTTTGGTGCCCCGTCAGGTCGACGGCCTCACCGCCATTCCCATCCCCATGTTCAACGAAGTGTTCGTGGAAGTCAAAGTGACCCGAAATGAAGAGCGGACGGATGTCGAGGTGCAGTTGGACATCGAACTCTGGCTTCCGAGCGTCGGAAACGTGGTGGAGGGGTCCTTCCGAGTCTCGGAAACCCCGGAAATTGAAGTTGAAAATTTCGTTTTGCAGCCACAAGAGACTTTGGAGGATTGGGCATTCGCCGATCCAAGTCCCTTTACAACGTTAAGCATGAGTTTTTCATTACAGGGTGCTCCCATGGAGGAGCCTGGCCCCTTGAGCGTGAAAGCATTGTTAGGGACGTTGCGCCTTGAGAGGGAGATCGGAGGGAGTTGGGTGGTCATTGACCGCATGCCTGAAAATTTGGAATTAGAAATCCTTGTTACCGAGGAAGGGTATGAAAGTGGGAGAGGCGGGCTGGAAGTGGTGGATCCGAGATTAAATCATCGCCTTGACCTTTGGGAACCCACCGATGCGCACAGTTTGGGAGAGATCAATGTCGTAACCAAAACTTTTATAGATGCGGATCCGGACCTCGACCCGCCCTATACCCACATGCCCGCGGAATCGCTGGAAGTAGCGAGCAACATCCGCTTTTTTCCGGTGGGGGAACCCTGGCGGAGCGTGGATCTGTTTGGACCGGACGGGCGGTGGTGGCTGCGGCATACCCGCGATACCGGATGGGAACCGGGTCGATGGCGACGCGGGGTGGTGAACCCCAACAGTATGGAACCCAAGGTGTTGGAGAGCGTTTTTCTGGATGTACCCATTCCTGTGAGTCCCTTGGATACCGAACCGCCGGGTCCGCTGGGTTTTGAAGATGTCGCATCCATTGCGGAGGACATGGTCTTGGCCATGGGGTGGGAAATTGAAGAGGATTTCCCCGAGGATTTGAGTGAAGGCGGCACCGTACAACGTGGGGATTGGACCTGGGCCTTGCGGGACAACCCGGAGTTACTCAATGACATGGATCGTCATCAGGCCGAGGCCGTAGTGGCCTTCGTGCAGCCGCGTTTCGAGTCCGCCTCGCAGGTATGGGGGATGATTTTGGTGAGTGAATGGCGGTCCCCGCAGGGGGTGGCCCGCGCTCGCGCCCGGGCGGTGAGCGTGATCTGGCGGGACCCGTATGCGGATGAAAACGGACGACATGCCTGGAGTCAGATGCATTGGATACCCCTTCCATGAGAAAAAAAACGCGTTTCGTTGCGAAAACTTCTTGCAATCCTTTCGATAAGAAGGTTGACCTATGCGGTGTATTTGGAGTACATTTCACCTTACCCATGAACAGCCACAAAATGAAACCCAAGGGGACGCCCATGAAAAAAACCGCGATCAGCTTCACCACTCTGTTAGCCGCCTTTTTTCTTGTGCCCCTGTCCGCCCAACAACGGCCACAACCCCGTCCCCCCGGACAAGCGGAGGCCACTGCCGCCAACATGATCAACATTCGGGGGGTGAGCATGGATTCCGTGTTCACGCCGGAATACAGTTACAACCTTCGCGGCCAGTCCACGCGCCGGGATGGTCGTGCCTCTTGGTTGCAGGTTTCCATGGAGTTCGACACCGCCCCCAATTGGATCGACGAGATGACCTTCACCTTTTACGTGGTTTTGCGCGGCAACGCCCGCGATTTGCCGGAAGGCTCCCCCGAGGTGAATATGTTCAGCGGTTCGGTGACTTATATGAACGTCAAGCAGGGCCGTCATACCGCCACCATGTTTTTGGATCCCAACACCTTTGAACGGTACGGTTCTCCGGAAGGGCTTGCGGTGACCGTACAGATCGACGGCAACGCCGCCGGGGGCCGGGTGGAGCCGCAACGCACGGCGGAGTCCCGCTGGTGGACCACGCAAACCCCTTTACCCATTTCCCTGATGCGTCGCGACGAAACACCCTTTGTTTTCGTGGAAATCGAGCAAAACCCGACCATCAAGCCCTGAACCCCAGAAGTCGCGACACATGTCAAAACGCATACTCACCTTGGACATCGGCGCGAGCACCATCAAGCTCGCGGAATTTCAACTGACAAAAGATCATGAAATCGTGTTGGTCAACTACGGAACCCGGGCCATCGGTCTGGACCCGCAGGATGAAGCCAACCGCATGGTCTACACGGGGACGGCGGTGGATGAACTCGTCCAAGAGATGCGCATCAAGCCGGGACCGGTCTTGCTTTCGCTTTCCGGCCAACATGTGTTTTCGCGGTACGTGAAATTGCCGCCGGTTTCCGGCGACAAAATCGCCCAAATCGTCGAGTACGAAGCCCAGCAAAACATCCCCAACCTCAGCGAAGTGGTTTGGGACCGGCAGATCCTCCCCGGCGCCGAAGGCGACATGGATGTGCTTCTGGCCGCCGTCAAACAGGACGTGGTCGAAAACTTGGCCGAAACCGTGCACGAGTGCGGGTTGGACACCGAGATGGTGGACATTTCCATTGCCGCCCTCTACAACGCCTACTACCGCGCCTATCCCGAGCACGAAGGGTGCACCATGATCCTCGACATGGGCGCGAAGACCACCAGCGTCATCTTCGCGGAAAACGAACGGGTTTGGAGCCGCAGCTTCCCCGTCTCCGGCAACACCATCACCCAAAGCATTTCCAACGATTTCAAAATTCCCTTCGGCGAAGCGGAAATGTTAAAAGAAAACGTGTCCATGGTGGCATTGGGCGGCGCCTACGAACCCTTGGAAGATCCCGAAGCCGATCAAGTGTCCAAGTGTATCCGCAGTTCCATGACCCGCCTGCACGCGGAAATCGTTCGCTCCATCAACACCTATCGCGGCCAACAGAATGGTCAGGCCCCGACCCGGGTGTTGCTGACGGGCGGCACTTCGGTGATGCAGTATCTGGATGTGTTTCTCCAAGAGAAACTCAACATTGAGGTCGAGTATTTCAACCCCTTGCAGGCGATACAGGTTGCCGAAACCGTGGACGAAGAACGCATCGCCTCCGACTGGCACTTGCTTGCCGAAGTCATCGGCCTTGCCCTGCGGAAAGGCGGAGAGGTGCCGATCAATTTGAATCTTTTGCCCCCCTCGGTGGTCCGTGAACGAACCTTCCGCAAAAAACAAGGCATGTTGGTGGCAAGTTTGGTGCTGTTCACCGCTACGCTCTTGGTCTGGGGTTGGTTCAACTCCCGTGAAGCCCAGAATGAAGGCATGTTGCGTGGGGAATTGCAAAGCCAAGTCGATGAACTCAACCGATGGAACACGCAGATCCAAGGGGTGAAACGCAATTTGTCCGAATTGGAAAATGAAACCAATGTCTTGGCCGGGGTGGTGGAAAACCGCGTCAAATGGATGGCCCTTTTGGAGGAAATCCGGGAACACTTGCCCGAAGACGTCTGGATTACCCAGCTCCGCCCCGAGGAACAGGACGGCGATCGGAAACTGATCCTGATCGGTTCCTTCTTCAAGGACAAGCTCTATGAGGATGTGAACCGTCCGGACAACGCCCCGATCCTGGAATTTGTCGAAAACCTCAGGAATTCCGAGCTGTTTAGTCAGGACACCCAATTGGGCTTGAGCATCGTGGATTTGGTGACCAATCCCTCGGATTATCGGTTCAGCATCGCCACGTTTAGAATTGATCTCGTACTCAGTGAGGCGTTGACCCTATGAATTGGAAAAAATACAAACTCTTGATTGTTGTCGGCGCCATTTGCGTCTTGGTTTCCGGCGGACTGATTTATTGGATCCTCCGCTCGCGGGGACAAACCTCCCAACATCGGGACGAAGTCACCCGCTTGCAAAATGAAAAAGACCGCCTGACGCGTGGGGAAATTTACCCCTCTCCGGAAAATTACGGAACCCTTCGCGAGGATTTCGAATTGCTCATCGAACGGCGAAACGCACTTCGGGAAGTCATTTTGGGCGGCCAAATCACGCCGCCCCAGATGAGCCGGGCGCGGTTTGGCGATTATGTGCGCACCGATCTCTTGCCCGCCATTCGTGATGGCGCCCTTGCCGCGACTTTGGGCGGGGAACACGGGGTGACGCTGCGGGAACCCACCTTCGGTCTGCAGCGATTCATCGACGGGGATTTGCCCGAACCCGGTGAATTGCCCGAGTTAATGTTGCGGCTTGAGCTGACGCGTCAAATCACTTTGGATTTGTTTGAATCCGGCATCAGTGAACTGATCGCTTTCGCGCCCAAGGCACCGGCAACCGAAACCCGCAGGCCTGGTACGGCCCGGCCCGCGGCGGATGCCATGTTTGCCACGCGTCAAACGCAACGCACGACCGTTCGTCAAGAGCCGGCGGAAGAGCCCGAGCCGGCAGTCAGCAAAGAGGCCTTGTTTGATCAAGTGACGTTTACAGTTAGTCTGCGGGTATATGAAGACTTTTTCTGGAACATGCTCAATACCCTTGCCGCCAATGAAAACCAATTGGTGGTCAGCAACCTGCGCATGACCAATGGCAACCGTGAATTATGGCCCGCCTATCTGCGCCCCCCCGCTGCCGCGGGCACCGGGGAAAGAGAGCGCCCCGCCACCCCACGCCCCCGCGATGCCCAAGACCGTTTGGGCTTGTTGGAAGCCTTGGAGAGATCCGAGCGCGTGGACAGAACGACCACACCCACGGAATCGCGCGTGCCCTTGGTTGGCCTTGACGAACGCCGTCTGAAAACCACGGGTGGAGAATTGCTGTTCGTGACTTTTGATTTGATCGTGTATCGTCTGAAACCCGCAGCCCAAGGTTCATGAAATGGGATTCCTGAAACAACATGTCGAAAAAGTCCTTTTCCTGGTACTGGCCGTTGCGCTGGGGGCTTCGATTTTGCTCGCCTTGACCTTGCAGTCCGACTTTGCCGGAGTGGAAAGCGTGCGTGCGGGCTCCGGGAATGTGGACATCGGTCTGGATTTCGAGAAATATGATCGCGTGCTGAATCGCCTCATCGAGCAACCGCCTTCCACCGAGTTGGCCATGGGTGTCTTTACGCTGCCTCCGCGCCGGAGATCCATCAACCCGGATGCTCCGATTCTGATCCCCATTGACGCGGAATTTTGCCCCTACACTGGCTATGAGCAAACTGAAACAACCAACGGGACGCCTTGCGTGGGCGTCGTGCCCGACGATGTCCTGCGAAGGTTGGATTTGGATCCATGTGACATCGCCTCCGAGTTCAGGGTCGTGGATGGCACGGGGTTCACCGTGCGGGAACAGTACCTACGCGGGCATGATCCCTCGGACCCCAATGATTATCCGCCTCATATCGAGTTCCTGCGGGTGGAGGAAATCCAGTCGCGGAGCGTCACCTTTGAACTCCGCGGCATCGCCCAACCCGCGGCCGGCGTTTATATGCTGCAACTGCGTTGGCGCTATCCCGATTCGGAAAGATGGGAGTCCGGGTTTGTGCGGACGGGGAACACCTTTGGTCGCAACGACGAGTTTACCGCCGTATCCTTTACCGAGAACCGTGTTTTGGAGGAAAACCGTTACGTGGACCGCTCCTATGCCGTGATCCGCACCGGCAGGCATGAGGTGCGGTTGATGCGGGAAGGGGACGGTCGGACCGGCCAAATTTCCGAGCGATCGGCGCGGCTCCACTTGTACACGGGCCCGGAATGGTCCGAAAGTGTCCGAGTTGACCAGACTTTTGATTTGGACAATAAAACGTACAACGTCGTTGACATCCATTCCGATTCTGTCGTAATACGGGAGGAAGGATCGGAAGAGACGTTGACCATTCGGCGGGCGACCTCCAGAGAATTGGAAGAAACCGAGCCGCCGGAAACTGAAACGAGAAGGGGTGACCCCTCGATCATCGATGATGAATTGGGATTTGACCCCCTGATGATTCCCTTTTAACCCTGAAATTTGATGAATATGAAACCAACCCAAACCCGAGTGAGTCGACCGAAGGAGTACTTACGTATGAAGCGTTTTCAAGAAACTATGTTTGTGGCCAGCCTGATCCTCTGCATGATGACAGGCATAACCTACGCCCAGGATGATTTTAATGGGTTTGACGATTTGTTTGGGGAGGCCGGGAACGGGAACGATGCGCCCCAAGAACCCGTCGAACCCGTCGAGCCGGAACCCGTGGCCCCGGCCCAGCCGCCCCAAGAGCAGGACTTTGGCTTTGGCGAGCGCGTCGAAGCCGTGGCACCGGAAGTCGGGGACGTGCCCCGGGAACAGCGGGAACGGGAGGCGGCCGAACAGGAACGGCAGGAACGTCTGCGGATCGTCGCCCGGGTCGAGGAAGGCCGCAGGGACTTTCGGGACGGGGAACGCGCCATGTCCGCCAATCAGTGGGCGCTTGCCGTGGATTTCTTTGAAGCCGCATTGAGCAAGTTCAAAGATGTTCCCGATCTCGCCGACATTCGCTCCCAAGCGCAACGCAACAAATCCGATGCCTATTATAACATGGCCCGCTCTCTGTATGAGCGTCGCCGCGAGGGCACGGATTTGGATCGCGCCCTGGACTTTCTCCGTCAATCGGATGCCGCTCATCCCGGCATGGATCGCGTGGGCATCATGCGGCAGGATATTGAAACCTATCGCACGCGGGTTGCTGACGGACGCGAAGAACAACGCATCGAAGATGAGGACAGATATCGCGACAGGCGCAACAATATCAGACGCCTGTTGGAACGTGGCCGCCAGGAAATGGAAATCGGCGATTACGATCAAGCCAAACGGACCTTTGACGAGGTGTTGGGATACGACCGCTACAACCGAGAAGCCTTGCGCTTCCTGGAGCGGGTCGCGGAATTGCGTTGGGAAGCCATTCGCATTGAGCGCCGGACCTCGGTTCGTGAAACCATGGCCGATGGCGAAAGAGCCTGGAACCGCCCCCGCACCGTGGATCGTCGCGGATATCAGGATATGCGCCCCGGAGACGCCGCACCCATTGACCGTGCCGCCACCGAGTTGGAAAACAGAATGGCAAACATTCGCATTCCCGAAATTCGTTTTCAAGGCGCGCATATCAGCGACGTGATCAGTTTCTTGGTCCAAGCCAGTCGGGAGGCCGATGAACTGGGCGTGAACATCATTTTCATGGATCCGGAATTGACCGCACGGAACGGCGCCCCGACCGCAGCGGCTCCCGCAGCCCCCAGAGGAGGCGGGGGGGATCCTTTTGCCGATTTCATGACGCCCGCCGCTCCTGCCCGCGGCGCTGCCGCCGCGCCGACCCGCGCGGGCCCCATCCCGCCCATTAGCTTGGAAGTTCGGGATGTGACCCTCTTGGACGCCTTGCAATTGGTGACGGAAATCGCCGGTCTCTACTATCGCATTGAACGCAATGTGGTGATTATCGACCGCAAAGGCCGCGGTCGTTTGGTCACCCGTTTTTATTCCGTTGACCCCACCTTGTTTACCGCGCGAACCGGTGCCATCGGCGGCGGCGGCGGCGGTGCGCGTGGAGGCGGAGGTGACGATTTCTTCGGGGGGGGGGGATTTGGTGGCGGTGGCGGTGCCACTGCTTCCGAAGAACCGGATCTCCGTGCCATTTTCGAACGCTACGGGGTGCAAATTCCCGAAAACGGCGAAATTGCGTATGACCCCTTGGTGGCCCAATTGGTGGTGACCTTGACCCCCGACCAATTCGACCAGTTCGAAGAAGTCCTGCGGGTGATCAACGTCACCCCGCGCCAAGTTCAAATCGAAGCCCGCTTTGTCGAAGTGCTCCAACGCGATCTGGAACAACTGGGTTTTGAGTGGATTCTGAGGGATAATTATGAATTGTTGGTGCAGGATGGTCCCGGCCCGGTCGCTGGACGCCAGCGGATTCAAATGGACCGGAATCCCACTGGGATTACCGGTGGATTGCGGTTCTTTGACTTTGATCCCGTCAGTAACCAAACCTCCCCCAATGCCCGCACCAGCGATCAATTCAACCCCTTGGGTGACATCATGTCGCTCCGCGGGGTGCTAACGAACCCGGAATTGCAGATGGTGGTGCATGCCATTGACCAGCGCGGTAACTCCGATCTGCTGTCCGCTCCCCGGGTGACCACCATCAATGGCGTCAACGCAATCATTGAAGTCGTCAATGAAATCATTTACCCCACCGAATTCGATGTCACCCAAAACGACATTCAGGTTCAAGGGGGCGCGGGCGCCGAACCGGGCGCCGCACCGGTTTTCATTCCGCCCACGGTGATTCCCGGTGGTTTCGAAACACGTCAAGTGGGTGTGATCCTCAACGTGACCCCCACGGTCTCTGCTGACAACTATACCATCAATCTGACCATGCTTCCCGAAATCGCGGAACTGGTGGACTGGGTCCAGTACGGCACCCAGGTGCCGATCGGCGATCAGATCTTCACCGTGAACATGCCGCAGCCCATCTTTGCATCCCGCAATGTGACGACCTCGATGATCGTATGGGACGGACACACCGTGGTGATGGGTGGATTGATCCGCGAGGATCTGACCACCTTTTCCGACAAAGTTCCGCTTTTGGGTGACATTCCCTTGATCGGACGTCTGTTCCGCAGCGAGGGCAAGCGCTCTGAAAAACGGAACCTGCTGATTTTCGTCACCGCAAGCTTGGTGGATCCCTCAGGGAACCCCGTGAATGCGGGTCGCGGCAGCGAACTGGTGACCGGTGGTTCCAGCATCCAGCAGTCCGGCGGGACCATCGGCAACTAACCCTTCCGGGTTTTTCCATTCCATAAAGCAGCTCAGCGGCCCTGTCGTTGCGCTGCTTTCCTTTTTTACCCAATGTCTTTTATGCGGTTACTCCGTTACTTTTTTTTGTTTGTAGGATGCGTTTCTTTGTGGGGCGGCTCCATGGCCATTCGACGGGCCGTGCTCGCACAGCAAACCCGAACCTTGCAAGGGGAAGAGGCTCCTTTTATACTTGAAGCGGCATTGCAATACCGCATGACACGCATTGTGTATGAAAACGGTAACCTGCCCGCCCATGAACCCGCGGTGCAATATCCCGAGGGAGTGTCCCCTTGGCGGACCTATTCCATTGGCGCGGAATTTATTTATGCGGGATTGGCGCGAATCTGGCCCGGGGACACCTCGTTGGTCTCGAAACTGCGTTGGATTTCCACGGGGCTGTTTTGCCTGTCCATTCCCCTTTTGGCCGTTTGGGTGGGCCTGATGTGGAAATCGGTGTGGGCAGCCGCGGCCGCCGGACTGGTGTTGATGATTAGTCCCGCGTTTGCGGTTCGTTCCAGTGGGTTGACTTTGTCTCGCGAGAATCTGGCATTCCCATTTCTGTCTCTCTTTTTATTGTCCATTTCTCTCGCCAAGGGGAATTTGAAAGAAAAACCGCTTTGGGGTTGGTGTGTGGTTGCGGGCATTTCAGCGGGCTTGTCCCAAGTGTTTTGGGATTTCAGTCAGTACTTGCTGGGGTTGTGGATTGTCTGGCATTGGGTTGTGTATCTGCGCCACGGAAAGGAACTGCAAAATGATTCGCGTCTTCTGGGGTCCATGGCCATTGGATTGAGCGTTGCCGCGCTTGCGCACCCTTATCTGCGTGGCCAAGGGTTTGTGTTTTCTCCGGTCATGACCTTGCTGTATTTGCGGATTGGAATGGAAATTCCATGGTTGCGGGCGCGGCCTCCCGCCGTACGGGCCGCCACTGTTTTGGTTTCCGCTTTGATTTGGAGGGTGGCGGGAGGTTTGTTCGTGACGAATTACGGGCATTTCGGCGAGTTGTTCTGGGCCAAAATCCGCTTTCTCAATCAGAAACCCTCCGATCCGTCCTTGTTGACCTATGCCCAAAGGATCATGTGGACCCCGGCCCTCAATTCTTCAACTTGGGAGTTGACAAAAGCATATTTTCCGGTCACATTGCCCTTACTGTTGGTTGTGGTGGCGATACTTTTTTGGAAAGTCCGACAGTACCCCGTAAATTCCAGCGTGCGATTTTTGCTGTTTGCCGCCGGGTTTACACTCCCGATGTACGTGCTCTTTTTTCGCATGCATGTGTTTTTAATTGTGTTTGCGGCGGCTTGCATCGGAGGTTTTGTCACTTGGATGGCGCGTTTTTCCCGGCGATGGTTGCGAATTACGGCCCCCATTCTCTTTCTACTTTTTCTCACCGGCATTGAATTTTACCGGTTATTGTTCTTTGAACCCTCTACAAACAGACATCAGGATCCCGAGCGTGCCGCGCTGATGAGTCAATTGGAAAAACTCGGCATGGTGACCACCATTCGCGGGAACCGTTGGGGGCATCCCGGCCAGTCCTATACCATGATCAACGGGCTAACCACCGCCTTGAACCGGTTGGAAGAACCCGGACCGGTTTTGGCCGGATTTGGCATCAGCGGCTCGATTCTCACCGATACGGGCATGCCCATTCTCTTGCATCCCAAATTCGAGAACCCGGAGATCCGGGAGCGGGTGCGCGAATTCTATACCCACCTCTTTCTGGAAGATGAAAAAACGTTCCGCGATTGGGCCGTGGCCATGGGTGCGCGTTATTATGTGCACGGCATGGGCAGCCTGGCCGAGGGAGACACCCGCGAGGCTCCCCGTTACATGGTGGATGCCCTGCATCCTCCGAATGATGCGGCCGTGCGCACCTTGGAATTGAAACCCAACGAAGCCGTCTGGTTTCAACCCATCGGTGGCAATGAACGGTACCGTATTTTCAAAATCATCGGCCTCGAAGACGAAGAATTCGCCGCTCAGTTTACCCGAATGGCTTATCACGCCGCCGAAATTGGCGACTTGGAGACCGCGCGTGAATATGCCTGGCGGGTTTTGCAGTCCTATCATTGGAAATATCCCCGGGCCAAACACCTGATTGAAATTCTCGGGCGACCCCGATCCGCATTTTCCACGAACGGAGATTGACCCATGCAATGCATTGGCTTGACGGGCGGCATTGCCGCCGGAAAAAGCGAAGTCGGAAAAATTCTCGTTTCCCAAGGAATTCCCGTGTTGGACACCGACAAGGTGGCCCATGAAGTCATGGAACCGGGTACCACGGTCTATGAACAAGTGGTTCGCGAATTTGGCGAAGAGATTCTTGAAACGTCCGGTGAGATCAATCGCTCCAAGTTGGGACGCCTGGTTTTTTCGGACCCGGCGTCCCTGCTTCGGCTGAACGCCATCGTGCATCCCGAGGTGGGACGCCGTTGGCGGGCCTGGGTCCGGGATCAAAAAATCCAAGCGAAAGGCCCTTTGGTCGTGGTGGCGATCCCTTTGTTGTTTGAATGTGGGTTGGAGAAAGAATTTGATGGCGTCCTCTGCGTGTGGGCGCCGGAAGAACTGATGAAAACACGCCTGTACAATCGCGGACTGGACGACAAGCAGGCCAAGCTACGTATCCAGTCCCAATGGCCCGTGGACCAAAAAGCCCAACATTCCACATGGATTTTAAAAAATGATCGCGATCTAAACCACCTGCACGCGCAAGTGAAAGATTGGTTGCGAAGATTCAACCTTTAGGAGAACTCCCATTATGTCCGAAGACACCCCCCAAAAAAACGATGCCACCGAAGAAAAGGCCAAACCGAAACGCCGCACCCGCACGGTAAAGCCCAAGGAAAAAGAGGACACGGACAGCACCGCCAGTGAGCCCAAAACGCGGCGTGTTCGAAAATCTCCCGCCTCCAAATCAACCGAAGGGGACTCGAAATCGGAGCCCGCGCCGAATCCCATCCCCGAAACCGCAGTCAAACCGGCAAGGCAACCCTCCGGGAATTCGACCCGTGGCAATGATCAACAGGATTCCGGTTCCCGGGATAGGTCTGACCATGATTCGGATGGGCGGGACGGGAGTTCCGGCAGGCATCAGGCCCGGAATGCCACCGCTTCCAGGCACCATCGGGACGAGGATGACGGGGCCAACCGCTCCAGTGATCACCGATCCAGTGACAATCGTTCCGGCGACAATCGTTCGAATGACAACCGCTCCAACAATGCCAACGCCAATGATCGCGGCAACGATCGGGATGATCGTCTGAATCGCAAGCGCCGTCGCCGTGGTCGGACGGGCGGGCCTCCACCGCCGCCGCCCCGCGGGAACCGTTCCTCCGGACCCGGCGGAGGAAACCCCCGACGTGCCGCCGGTGGCGGCGGCGGGTCGAACCGATATGGGATGATGGACAACGAGCCGGACGACGGCCCCAAGGACGGCCCGGAATTGAAGCTTTTCGCTCTCCAGGAAATGTCGGTGCCCGATCTGGTGGTCAAGGCAAGCGAATTGGAAATTCAGGATCCCGCCGGTCTCCGCAAAAGCGAGTTGATCACTGAAATCGTCCGCGCGAATTCCCAATTGAACGGAGCCGTGTTTGCCCAAGGGATTCTGGAAGTAATGCAGGATGGATGCGGGTTCTTACGCTCCCCACTGTACAACTACCTGGCCACGCCCGAGGACATCTTCGTGGCCCCCAACCAGATCCGCCGTTATGGCATGAGAGCCGGAGATTTTGTCGAGGGCGAATTGAGAACCCCCCGTCCCAAGGAACGGTTTTTCGGGTTGGGCCGTATCGACAAAATCAATGGAGAAACCCCTACCCGCGGACGTCGGACGACCATTCCTTTTGAAGACTTGACCCCGCTTTTTCCCGATCAGCGTCTGGTCATGGAGCGAATGAAGGACAACCCGTCCATTTCCATGCGGATCATCGACTTGGTGGCCCCGATTGGCAAAGGACAACGCGGTTTGATCGTGGCCCCGCCCCGCACGGGCAAAACCGTGCTGCTGCAGGATATCGCCAATTCCATTTCCGTGAACAACCCCGAGGTCGAACTGTTTATCCTTTTGATTGACGAACGACCCGAGGAAGTGACCGACATGCAACGGAATACCAAGGCGCAAGTTTTGAGTTCCACCTTTGACGAGCCGCCGGACCGGCACGTCCAAGTCGCGGAAATCGTCACCGAAATGGCGAAACGCAAGGTGGAGCACGGCAAGGACGTGGTGATTCTGCTCGACAGCATCACCCGCCTCGCCCGCGCGTACAACACCGTGCAGCCCCACAGCGGCAAGATTCTTTCCGGCGGGGTGGATGCAAATGCCCTGCAAAAGCCCAAGCGCTTTTTCGGCGCGGCCCGGAACATCGAAAATGGCGGCAGCCTGACCATTCTGGCCACGGCGCTGGTGGACACCGGATCCCGGATGGATGAAGTCATTTTCGAAGAATTCAAAGGCACCGGCAACATGGAGTTGGCCTTGGACCGTTCCTTGGTCGAAAAACGCGTGTACCCGGCCATCAACATCGGCCAGTCCGGCACCCGCAAGGAAGACCTGCTCATGCATCCCGACGAGCTCCAACGCACGTGGGTGCTGCGGAAAGCGGTGAACAGCGTGCCGCCCGTGGAAGCCATGGAAGTGTTGATCAGCCGCCTGAAGAAAACCAAAACCAATGCGGAGTTCCTGTTGGCCCTCCAAAATGCCTGATGAAAGTGTTTCCGCACCTGTTTTTACAGGCTTTCGCTTGCACCCGGGCGTTCTTTTCGATTGAATGACCTCCATGAGTGCCGGATTCAATACTTGGAAACACTTCCCTTTGCTGGCGGGCACGCTGGCTCTGGCGGGGTCCGTATTGCTTCATGCCGGCCTGGTCCGCTTGAATCCCGACTTGTTTTTCGGGGGCGGGCGGGTGATCCGCATGGAACGCGCGCCTGGAAAGCCCGCCACACAATTGGATGAAGTCCGCTTGGTGGAGGTTCGCCGGGAGATGTCCCGCCTGGTGGACCGTTTTGGATTGGCCTCGGATTTGGAAATGCCGGAATTGGAACCGGACACGGTCGAGACGGACACCGAGGCGTTTCCGGATGCCGAGGAGGAGATGCTCGCCGGAGATGTGGAGGGGGCTTCCCCCGACACGACCCTGCCCGAATTTCCCGACACCGACTCCGATTGGCAGCCCATGCAGGAAGTGCTGTCCATCGCCGAGGATCGGATGCGGGAAGAAATCGCCGCTCTCCCCAGAGCCGTTCGTTCCAGCGAATACCAAGTGCCCGACGCGCCGGACATTGCCTTGCCTGCCGATTTTTCGGATGATCCCGACCTGAATCTGGCCGCGCCCATGTTCCGGGAATGGGGGGATGAGCCCGGAGACGGGCCGGAAAACCTGAGTCGCCGCAGCGGTCGCCCCGACGGTCCTGAAAAATTACCCGTTTCCGTGGAATTGGGCGCGGAACTGATAGAATTGGCCCCGCTTGACACAGACATTGCCCTTCGGGCCACGGAAGATGCCGGGGAAATCACGACACTGGAGGCCGTGGAGAATTTGCTGCACTTGGAAACGCGCACGTTTGTGGATCCCGCCGACCCGCAATACCGCTATTTTAAGATTCAGTTGGTCCGGGCGGGCATCGAGGACCTGCCGGTGATGTCCCGACAGGTGGTGTTTATGATCGATTGTTCGGCGAGCATGACCCATGCGATGCTGCGCGAGGCCGTGGAAGGGGTGCGACAGGCCTTGGACACCCTTTCTCCGGGCGATACCTTCAACATCATCGCGTTTCGGGATGATGTGGATGTTTTGTTCCCGCAAAGCCGTCCGGTGAATGCGGTGAACCTTGCCCGGGCACGTGCTTTCCTGGCGCAATTAAACGCCTTTGGCAGCACGGATGTGTTCGCTTCCCTGGAGGCTTTGCGCGCCATGGAGGTGCAACCGGGACAACCGCTGATCAGCTTCCTGATCACCGACGGCATTCCCACCATGGGGCTCACGGACAGCAGCGACATCATCGAAACCTTCACCCGAAAAAACAAAGGGGAAATTTCCATTTTCAGCGTGGGAGGCGGAAGGCAGGTCAATCGGTATCTCATCGATTTTCTCAGCTATCGCAACCGGGGAGAGTCGGTGATCACGGAGCGAAATCGGCAATTGCCCGAGTCGATTGTCCTCATGGCCAAACAGGTCGCCAATCCGGTGTTGTCTCACTTGGATTATCGTTTCACGGGTGCCGAAGACATGGAGGTTTATCCAAAAACGCCCACCCATTTGTATTTGGACCGTTCTTTGATTTTGGTGGGGCGGTTGCCCGCGGACCGAACCCGGGTGGCGTTTCAGGTTGTGGGGCAATCCGCGCGCGAGTCCCGGGATATGATTTACACGGTGGATTTGAGCCGGGCGCCGCGCGGTTCCTGGGATTTGCGTCAGGAATGGGCGTGGCAGGCGCTTTTGCATCATGTCGGGGAATATTTGGGGGACAGCTCGGAAGCGCGGTTGCAAGTCATTCGCGATCTTTCGAAAAAATACGGGTTGCAGGTGCCTTACAGCGACAGATTGCCGGGCGAATGATTCAAGTCAGAATCCAGTCCGCCCAGCGCGGGTAAATGTGGTTCCTGTCAAATTCCGCCGCAAACAAGGCCAATGCCGCTTCCCGTGCCTTGGCGTGGCCTTCCGGGTTGTCCGCGTAAGCGGCCACCGCCTTGTACAGGGTTTCAGGGCTGCGATGGGGAACGGTGGCGCCCGCGCCATATGCCGTCAACAGGGCGGACAGTTCTCCGGGGAGGGTGTTGACCACGGGCAGCCCGGCGGCCAGATAGTGGCAGGCTTTGTAGGGAACCGCCACCCCGCTGCGGGGGTCCATGGGCACCAGCCCCACATCGGCTTGGGTCAATACGTCCCACAAGGCCCGCTCCGACACATACCCGGGGAAGGTCACGTCTGACGAGAGACCCAGTTGTTCGGCACGGGTTTGCCAACTTTGCCCCGGGTCGGAGCCCGCCAGCACCCATTTCCACGGTTTCCCTTGTTCTTTGGCCCATTTCGCGGCCCGCAGGACCGATTCCAAGTCGTAAATTCGGCCCATGGCGCCCAAGTACAATACCGTGAACATTTCGGGGGCCGGTTGTGGTTTCGACAAGCCGGGCAGGGGACGTTCACCCAAATAGCAAACGTGCACGTCACCCGGATGTCCCAATTCCACGGCGCGCCGGGCGAAGAATTCGGACTGGGCGCTGACCGTGTCAGCGGTTTGCATGATGCGCGTGGCGGCCCGTTGCCAGGGCGAAAGGGCGATGCGCCCCAAGCTTTGAATGACGCGCCGCGCCGGGAGGGCTTGCAGCCACGTGCGGGGCCAGTCATCCATGAAATCGACGGTAACCTTTGCCCCGAACTTTTTCCCGAGTCGGATGGCGGCTTCCGCGCCTTCCAAGGGCGGGGTGCTGGCAATGATCCGGTCGGGAGGGGTCAAGGCGCCCGCGGCGACTTTTTGGCCAAGCTCCCGGACGATCCGTTTGCCCCAGCATCGGTGCGACCAAAGGCGTTGCGGGGTCAGATTTCCTCCATAGCCGGGGGCGGCGACCAGGCAAACGGACAACCGTGCGGCAGAAGGGGGCGTTTCAGACATCCCTTTGGGCAATTCGCGACTTTGGAGTCCCGCATCCGCGTGTTGCTTGGTCCGGTGGCGAAAGGCGCAACTGACCCAGAGCACCTCGTGTCCCTGTTCGAGAAACACCCGGGCCAGGGCCGCGTAGCGTTGTTCCGGACCTTCTCCGGGGAGTTCATCGAAAGGATTGATCAGCCAAATTTGCATTTGTCCAACCCTTGACGAAAAATTTTCCCGCTGGCAACTTGGAAACGAAAACATGGAGGATATTTCCAGACCTTTCCCCGTTTCTGCTTGCGGGAACGGGTTCGGTCTGGCAATAAGAAGAGCCTCATGATCCCCCAAAAACGACTCGATCAAAAACTCGCCGCCATCCATGCCGACCCCCATGGATGCAAGGAATTCATCATTGCGGACGCCAAGGACGCCGACATGGCCTTTGGCATTACCGCGCCCGGTCCACACCGGGGCGCCTGCCGTCATGGATTCAATGAATCCGAGGGCTGTTACAAAACCCTGACGGATTACCGGCAGCAAATCCGCGAGGTGATCCGGCAGGATATCGTGGACATCGTCCTCTTGTCCGCCTCCAATCTGGAAATCCTGGGCATGCGGGAAAAGCTGTTCGAAAACAGCGACATTACCCCGGCTGCCCGTGCGAACGACACCTCGGACATTTGGGTGGTTCGTGGCGGCAAATATCCGACCGACTATCCGTCCCGCACCTTTCGCAGCGCCACTTTGGATCACATCAAATACGGGAAAATCACCGAGGACCATTCCCAACCGCACATTGGCGCGGATCTGGGCTTGTATTCGATCACCTTCACCAACAATTTGGACTACGATCACCAGGCGTTGATGGCCTTTCAGGACTTCCGGATTGAGGCGGAAAAAAAGAAATTCCGCTATTTCCTCGAACTCTTCAATCCCAACGTGGATCCGGGAATTCCCAACAAAAAGGTGGCCGGTTTTTTGAACGACCACATCGTGCGCACCCTGGCGGGGGTCACCGAGGCCGGGCGCCCCGTCTTTCTGAAGATCCCCTACAACGGTCCCGGTCCCCTGGAAGAGCTGGTCTCCTACGATCCGCAGTTGATCGTGGGCATTCTCGGCGGCAGCAGCGGCACCACTTTGGATGCGTTCCAGTTGATCCACGACGCCAAAAAATACGGCGCCCGCGTGGCGCTCTTCGGGCGAAAAATCAATCTTTCCGAACATCCGCTGGCGTTCATTGAATTGCTGCGGCGGATTGTCGATGGCGAGGTGTCCCCCGTGGAGGCTGTGAAAGCGTATCACGGGGTGTTGCAAACCCTCGGCATTCAACCTTTGAGGAGCCTGCAACAGGATTTGCAGCTCACCACCAACAAACAAAGCTATAAATAATTGGACTCCCAGATGAAACGTTCTGAAATCAACCAAGTGATTCGTGATGCCAAGGCCTGTTTTTCCGCCCATGGCTGGACCTTGCCCCCCAAACCGAAGTGGGACGTGACTGACTTTGGACTGGGGGATTTTCAGGCCTTCGGGCTGACCCTCATCAATCTGGCGGAAGAGCGGGAATACTGCGAAAAGCTCATGTATGGCCGCAAGGATCAGGTCACGCCCGCCCATACCCACGCGCAGAAAAAAGAAGACATCATCGTGCGCTGGGGCGAGCTGACCTTGCGACTGTGGGATGGCAAACCCGGAGAAGTGGACGGCAAGCCCTGTACCGTGAATGTCTGCGGCGAACCGATCACCATGACCTCCGGGGAAACTTTGACCCTGAAAGCCGGCGAACGCGTGACCCTCTGTCCGGGCAACTGGCACGAGTTTTGGGTATCTTCCGAGGAAGGCATCGTCGGGGAAGTGAGCACCGCCAACGACGATGCCAATGACAACTTCTTCGCGAACCCCGATATCGGGCGTTTCCCGGATGTGGAAGAGGACGAACCCGCGATCTTGAAGCTGATCAGCGACAAGTCCTAAGACGGGCTTCGTCCGATTCCGCTTCCGTTATTCCGCTTCCCCGAGGGCCACCTGCAGGGCGATGAGCGTATACGCGGTCACCAACGTGGGGTCGCCTTCCCAGTAACGGTTGTTTTCATTGACCCAATATCCGTTGCCGTTTTCATCAATGCGTTGCAGGTTGGTGAGGCGGTTGATGACTTCCAGCCGCCAATTGATTTCGCTGCCGTCCTCGCGCCGCAGGATGTCCTGCCCGAATGCGGCCAGGCTTTTGGTGAGCACATTCATGAAATAGTAGTAACCTTCCTGGCCGAACCCGGGGTTTTCTTCCACCGTCCAGTGCCGGACGGACCATTCCGCGGCGGAGCGGACCCGCGGATCATTGCGGTCCACGTCCGCATAAATCAGGGACAACATGCCCGCATAAGTCATGCTGCCGAAAGAGCGGAAGGTGACTTTGCCGTCCTCGTCCACGCGGGTCAGTCCGCGGGAAGATTCAGGATGGTAGGCGAAGCCGCCCACGTCATCCGGGTGGTCGGAGACCCAATCGGCGTTGTTGGACTCGGGACGGTTTTGGGTGCGGCTGACGAAATCGGCCAAGGCGGCGCGGTTGAAATCGACGCGCTCGCCTTCGGTGCGGAAATCCTCCACGTCTTCGGTGAGGCGCATGGCTTCGGCGGCGATGTAGGTGTTGGAGAGGTCGGCGTAGTCGCGGTCGGTTTCCGCATCATAGCCAAAGCCGCCGAAGAAAACATCCCCGTCGAGATGCTGGGTGTTGGCGATGTACTGTCGGGCGCGCATCACTTGGGGGCGGGCGTCTTCGCGTCCGCTGAGATGCAGGGCGACCATGGCGATGGCGGTATTGTAATTGGGTTTGCCGCCTCCGCGAACCTCCTCGCGGGGTGGAACGTAAATGGCACCGTTTTCCTTGGCGTGGGATAAAATGTAGTCCACGCCTTTTTGGACGGCCTCGGACTCCCGTCTGGGCGAGAGACTCAGGGCCCAGACCGGCAGGGCCGTAAGCGCGGGCCAGTCCGGGCTGCTCCAGTGGCCTTTTTCGTTTTGTCGGGCGATCAGCCAGTCCATGCCGCGGTTCAAGGCGGCTTCGCCTTCTTTGCGGACACTCAGGGGAATTTCCGCATGCAGATGCGGGGTGGCGGTCAGCGCGATCAGAAAACAGAGCAGATGGGATTGAAATTTGGACTTCATCGTGAGATCCTGTGGGATTGGGGATTAAGGGTAAGTACTCACATTTAACGACGGAAATATTGATCCGGTTCATTAAATCTGTAAAACATCGCCATGAATATGAAAAAAGTCAACTTATTGGACCTGGATTTGGACGCGCTGACCACACAAGTGAAGGCGTGGGGGTATCCCGCGTTCCGGGCCAAGCAGTTGTATCGCCAGCTTTGGGTGAATGCGGTGGCTCGCTTTGAGGACATGTCGGATCTGCCCGCGGCGTTTCGGGATTTTTTGAATGAGCACGCCTGTATTTCCAATTTGCGGCTGATGCTGGAGCGGGAAGGGGACGGCGGCCTCACTCGCAAGGCGGTGTTCGCGTTGCCGGGCAATGAAACCGTGGAGGCGGTGCTGATGGTGTATCCGGGGCGGGCCACCGTATGCGTGAGCAGTCAGGCGGGATGCCCCATGGGCTGTGTGTTTTGCGCCACGGCCAAGCTGGGGTTTTTGCAGGATCTTTCCCCCGGCGACATTGCCCATCAAGTGTTGTGGGCGCAACGGGCCTTGGCCGAAGTGCCGGGGCGCATCGAACCCGAAGGCGCGGCCCGTCACCGGGTGCATGGGCCGGAGGACGTGCCCGCCCGGCTCACCAATGCGGTGTTCATGGGGATGGGGGAGCCCTTCAACAACTACACCAATTGGCGGGCATCGGTCGAACGCTTGCATGATCCTGGCGGCTTTAATTTCGGGGCCCGGAATTTCACCGTCTCCACCGTCGGTTTGGTGCCGGGGATTCGAAAACTCATGGACGATCCCCTGCAAATCAATTTGGCCATCAGTCTGCACGCGGCGGACGATGAGATTCGTTCGGCCATGATGCCGGTGAACAAACGCTACCCCATCGCCGAACTCATTGCGTCGGTGCGGGATTATACCGAAAAAACGCATCGGCGGGTTTCCTTCGAATACGTGCTGATCGAAGGAAAAAACGATGACCTTGAGGAAGCCCGCAAGCTGGCGGATTTATTGTTGATGGGCGGAAAATTCCCCATGCACGTCAATTTGATCCCCTTGAATCCCGTGGACGACATCGGCATGAGCCGCAGCAGTCGCGAACGGGTGAGTGCGTTTCGGGACTATTTGGAATCCCGGGGCGTGCCCGCCACGGTGCGGATTCAACGGGGGATGGATATCGACGCCGCCTGCGGTCAGTTGGCCGGGGATTTGGCCCGCGATTTGCAGCAGGCCGCCGCCGGAACGAAGGGTTGATCGGACTTACCCAATGATTTCGCTCATGGACCGGGCGGTTGAGGCGGCCAGCTCATACTTGGCGCTGCGAAGGGATTTGTGAATGGCGACGGGGGATTTGCCCAGTTCCGAGGCCACGTGCTTTTGCAATCCGAAGGTCTTCGATTCCATGGGGTTCTTGTACTTTCCGTATTGGAGCTTGCGCAGGCTCGACAACACTTCCGACTCCACTTTGGTGAGGGATTGCAGAATATCCAGATACAGCAGGCCCAGGGCGTTGAGGCAAATATCAATTCGGGGACCGAATCCCCTGAATGAGATGCGCGATTCCTTTTGTGGAGCCGGACCGATGCTCGTCAGCAATTCATCGATCAATCCCTGGCTCTTGTCCAAGGGTTCCTGTTGCATTCTGAAGTCCATCAAATCGTTGCTGAAAATGAATTGACAGGGCGTTTGCCGCAAATGAATCATGAAATCGAACACCAGATACGAGACCATCCCCGCATGAAGGGGTTTTACGGTGGTGGCCCAGCAAAGTGGCGACATCTCCTGCAGGTCATGGGCAAGCAGGGGCCTGTACCGTTCTTCCAGGGTTTGATGCACGTCCTCAAAGGCTCTTTGGGCCTTGGGGGATTCTAATTTGATTAATGCCAATATCATGGTTACGCTCCTTGATTCTTATGCCATGTTGAATCTTAGGCACGAATCGTGTGAAAGAAAATGGATTATTTGTTAAAAGTCTATTTTGAAATCTTATTTTACAAAAATGTATCGCCAGTGACGAAAAAGAAGTTTGACAGGGTCTTTTTTGTGTTCATGATCAAGGAATGAAAATGATTCTGATTTTGGGAGTTTTATTGAACGCAAGCCTTTTGCTGCCCGGTCTCCATGCCGGGGAAAATCCCACAAACCTCAAGGCCACCCTGCAAGGGGAGTTGGATCAGTTTGAACTGGAAAAGGAATTGCGTATCCTTCAGATGCGCCCCCACTATTTGGGTCAACTGGAGGTTTTGTATGAGCGGGCCAGGGCCGCGGGGGATTTGCAGGCCTTGCAAGCCGTAATGGCGGAACAGGAGCGTTTCGAAAAAGATTCCGGTTTGCCGGACCCTTTGTCAGAGGACCCCGGACTTCAGGATCTCCAGAAAAAATACGGGGAACTCATGCGCCAATATGAACGGGATCGACGCGAGAAGGAATTATCGGCGCTGCGGAAGTACGATCAGGCTTTGTTGCGGGTGGAGCGAAAGCTTACTTCGGAAGACCAAATTGAAAAAGCCCTGGCCGTTCGGGAAATCCGGAATGGACTCAAGGACCGAATGAAACCCTTGGAGGCGCAAAAAGAGCCGACCCGAACCGCCGGTCATTTTTCCGATGTCCCGGAGTCCACCGGACTATTCCGCAACGTGGAAAGCTCCACTCCGAAAGGCGAGGTCTTTGAGGGACATTTCATGCACCATGCCTTTGATGGCAATCCCCGCACCCGCTGGCAGGGCAACAAATTGGAAGGGGAGTGGATCAGCGCTTCCTTCCGCAGTCCCCAACACGTTCGGAAAATTCAAGTGGTTTGGGAGGTGGCCCATGCCAAATCCTACGATGTGTACCTGCAAATTGACGGACGCTGGATCAAAGTGGCCGAGGAACGCGATGGGAAAATTGGCGCCATGGAGTACCCGGTGAATCACCACGGCGCCACGGGCATCAAAATCGAAAACATCAAATCGGCCACCCACTGGCCGCCCTCGATTTTCAATGTGTTCGTGGAATAACGCGCTTATTTCACCTGCAAAAACCGCCGCTTGCCGACTTTGATCACGACCGATTGACCGGGGGTCAAGGTGTGAAAGGGGTCCGTGACCGCCTCGTCATCGATTTTCACCGCGTTTTGTTTGAGCAGCCGGCGTCCCTCGCCCTTGCTGGCCACCAGATCTTGTTCCGCAAGCAGATCCAGGAGCTGAATCTCCTCTTCGAGCACGACCTCGGGGATGTCGTCGGGGAGCGCCCCCTTGGAAAACACCCGGGCAAACTCCTCCGAGGCCGCCAAGGCTTCTTCGGCGGGGTGAAAGAGGGTGATGATCGCCCGGGCCAACTCGTCTTTGACTTCACGGGGGTTGCGGGTTCCCGCGGCGACTTCCGCTTTGAGGGCGGCCACCCGGTCATCCGGCCAGCCCAGCACCAGGCTGAAGTAGCGCCACATCAGCTCGTCACTGACGGACATCATTTTCCCGAACATGTCTTTGGCGGGTTCGGAAATGCCCACGTAATTGTGCAGGCTTTTGGACATTTTCTGCACCCCGTCGAGCCCTTCCAAGAGGGGAAGGGTCATGACCACCTGTGGCTCCTGACCGGCTTGCTTTTGCAGTTCCCGGCCCAGAAGGAGGTTGAACAACTGATCGGTTCCGCCCAATTCCACGTCCGCCTCCACCACCACCGAGTCGTGGCCCTGAACGAGGGGATAGAGGAACTCAACCAGGGAGATGGGTTGGTTGGCCGCGTGCCGCTTGGCGAAATCGTCCCGTTGCAGCATTTGCGCCACCGTGACCTGGGCGCTGAGTCGGATGACCTCGTCAAAGGTCATGGGCGTAAACCACTCTCCGTTGAACCGCAGTTCGGTCCGGTCGGGGTCCAGGACTTTAAAAACCTGCTCCTGGTAGGATTTCGCGTTTTCGGCGACTTCGGCTTTGGAGAGGGCCTTGCGGGTTTTGGATTTTCCGCTGGGGTCACCAATCATCCCGGTGAAATCGCCGATAATAAACACCACCGTGTGGCCGAGGTCCTGAAACTCGCGCAGCTTGCGCAGGCCGACGGTGTGACCCAAATGAATGTCCGGCGCCGAGGGGTCGGCGCCGTATTTGATACGAAGGGGCTTGCCCGTTTCATGGGCGCGGACGAGTTTTTTTTCCAGTTCCGCGCGGCTGTGCAGGTCCACGCATCGGGCGGTCAGGAGATCAAGTTGTGCTTCGATATTCATTTGGTGGGTCCTGCGGTGTGGAGGGGCCGGCGGGGCGTGGGTTAATGGGCCACTTGGACCCGACGCCCCTTGGCCTGACCAATGGCTTGAAGCATGTCGTTGAACCAGGGCGCGTCAATATCGAAGGCTTTGCCGCCCTTGATGCGGGAGAATTCGATGGCGCGGAGTTCGTCGCCCTGTTCTTCGTCTTCGCCCACGACACCGGTTTCACGGCGTATGGCGCATTCCGCGGCCAGATTCGCGCAGCGTTTGATCAGTTCGATGTCGGCGGAATTGCTGGGCGCGGCCCGGCTGTAATATCCGCTCTTTTGTACCAAAACCTTTTCCGCGTCCAGCATTTCCGCAAACTGCTTGCCGAACCAGGAACCCGGATTCACCGCATCCAGCTTGATGTGTCCAAAGGCGTCGCGGGGAACGGTTTGCCCCTTGGCCTCCATTTGGGCGACGATGGTTTCCACGCCCGCGCCCTCGGACACAAACAGATTCACGCAGTCGTGCTCGTCCATGATTTTCTTAAGCCGCGCGGCTTCCGCTTCCACATCGAAATCCATTTCCGGGATGAAGACCCCGTGCACTTCCTTGCGTTCCCGGCTGAGTCCGATTTCGGGCACGAAGTCCATGCCGTCGAGAAATTTGCGGTATTCCACCGCCGTGGCGGCCGTGAGCCAGCCGCAATTGCGTCCCATGACCTCGTGGATGATGAGCATGCGTGGATTGGCATTGTGTTCGGCGACCACATTGGCAAAAAATTTCGCACCTTCCTCGGCGGCGGTCCAGGCCCCCAGGGACTGGCGGATGGGAATCACGTCATTGTCGATGGTTTTGGGAAGGCCCACCACCGTCAGTTCGTAATCGTTAGCCGCCAGAAATGCGGCCAGATCGGCGGCAGTGGTGTTGGTGTCGTCCCCGCCAATGGTATGCAGCACATCCACGCCATCCTTCGTCAGTCGATTGGCAGCCACTTCCAAGGGATTTTCGCCCTCTTTGACCAATCCGCGTTTCACACAATCCTTCACATTGGTCAGCTTCACCCGGCTGTTGCCGATGGGACTGCCTCCGTGTTCGTAGAGCGTGGAAGCGTGTTTGCGCACCGCGTCGGTGATCTGAATGGATTCACCCAACAGCAGGCCTTTGTAACCACTCGTGTAGGCGATGAGTTCGATTTCAGGGGCGATTTCCGTGTAGTGTTCAATCAGGGCCGCCAAGGCGGACGATAAACAGGGGGCCAAGCCACCTGCGGTAAGAAATGCGACTTTTTTGACTTCTGCCATGATGAGGTTCCAAAAGGTTGGGGGTTGTAAAACGCTTGAAAAGTGCGATACCCGCTATCGGAATTCCCATCGACTGGCAAGGGAATTCACCCAAATTCCCCTTGCTTTTCCCGTTTGGATGGTGCAGTTTTTTCCTCTGCGATAATTTACCCGAATTGATGGAGACCTATGAGAAAATTTGAATGGATGATTTGCATTGGCATTCTGTACGGCGCCGCTTCGACGGATGTCTTGGACTGGAAAGGTGGTGATGGCACTTGGAGCCTTGCCAATGAGGCGTGGTCTTCTGACGGTGGGCCCCATCAAGCCTGGCCGGCTTCCGGCGAGGCCACGGCACGATTCGGCGGTACGGCGGGCATGGTTTCCGTTCAAGGGGATGTGCAGGCGGAAGGACTCGTTTTTACGGAACCGGGGTATGTGATTGGCTTGAATCATGATGGCGATCACCGTCTCATACTCACCGGAAATCTGAGCGGAGAAGGCAATATCCGTTTTTCCGGAGGAAGCATATCCAACCATCGGTATTCGAATACTTTGATGGCCAAGGGCGTGCGCTTCCTCGGCGGGGCAGATATTGCCTTTGCGGTTGATTTGACGGGTGTAAACCTGAATTCCTCGCAAATTCTGACCGTGACCGGCGCGGACACGGTGGTGACTTACGCGGGAAATTGGCAGGGGGATGGGGGGAGTGCCTTTCCTCACTTGTTCTTGCGTGACGGAGGCCGTTTTGTGATCGGGGAGGATGCTGTCTTGGATTTCGTGAACGACGCATACTTTACCCGGCAACTTTGGGTTTCCGGCGACGGCACCGGAGAAAACGCGGGGGCGATTGAATTTGCGGAAGGCTTTGTCGCCGATTTGTCCGAAGGCGGCACCGTCGATAGCGGGCTGGGATCCATCCGCTTGAACAATGCCACCGTGATCACGCGCCACACCCAGAGCATCCCCGTTAACTTTCGACCGCGCCCCGGTAACCCCGAAGGACCGCAAACCAACGGGCATTTCGTCTTTGAAAACCATCCCGGAAAATGGATTGTGGCCACCCATCCCCAAAGCTATGCCGGGGGCGTTTGGATTCGGGCCAATGTTGAGATTCACACCGAAACGGATTTGACCCATGTGGGCGTGACCGAGGATGACAAAGACTCTTCCCAACACTACCGGGCGGGCAACGCTTTCCAGACCAATGAAAATGATTTAATCATCACCAAAACCGGATCGGGGGCTTTGATTTTAGCTGGCGAGCAGGCGTATCGACCCGGCACTGAAATGCGGGTCCAGGCGGGAACGGTGCGCTTTGAAACCGATCCATCCGCAGGATATTTTCACAATCCCATCAGCCAGGCGCTTTCGCCCGCCGGACCCGACTTGCAGTTGGTCATTGAAGAAAACGGCGGCGCGGTGTTCACAGCGTCCGCATCCCAAATCCAGTCTTTGCAGACCGAAGGAACGATGGAAATCGTCCTGGGCGAAGGACCCGGCGCCGTGGTGGCGGCACAGGGCGTTGTGACTCTGGGCGGAACCCTGCATCTGTCTCTGGCCGAAGGCCATGCCCCGGCTCCTGGCACCGTATTTACGCTGCTGACCGCCGACGAAGTCAACGGGGAGTTCGACAACGTTACCTTCGGTCCCGGCGCACACTTTGACGTGGAGATTTTCGAAGACCGCGTGGAAGCCAAGGTTCTGGAACCCCAAGGTAACATTCAGGAATTGCTCTACGACGACTTTGCCAACCTCGACAATTGGCTCGACCTGAGCCGCGCCGTCTCTTGGACCAGCACGCCTTCGGCGGAGACGGTTTTCCAAACCACCCCGGATGGCGATGCCGACCATGTGCTGAATCTCAACGATGCCTCACGGAGCGTGCCTGGCTGGGGCTCGGACGGGATTCGCACCTTTTCATCTCTGGATTACGTTTTCCCGGAAGCCATTCCACATCGTACCACTGAACTGACCATTGAATTCCGGGCCCGCTGGGATCATTTGAACTCCACTGAAGGCAACCGTATCGGATTCACGCTGGTTCACGATTATCCGGCGGGCGGTATGGATTTGACCCAAGATGAAAAGTTCAACGATTTCTCCCAGGCATGGTGGGGGCGTCCCGCTTATCAGCTTCGGATACGATCCGGAAGTCGAACCGTTCCCGGTAGCTTTCCGATTCTCATGTACGGGGGCGGGAACGACATCGAAGGTGAGTTTGAGTTCGATGATGTCCATTGGATGCCTGGTTTTTCTTCCGCTCCCGGGGGAACGGCCCCCGGCACTGGCGCCCCTTATCCGGATAACGGCTGGGTCACGGGAATTTTCTCGCCCGCCTCCATCACTTATAAACGCTACCGTTACATCATTAAACCAAACGCGCAAGAGTTGTGGGTGAATGAAGCGGATGACGGGGAGGTCTGGACTTTAGTGGCTCAGATGCCGTTGCCTTTAGAAGAGGACGCGCCTTCCAGTGCACCTTATTATCGCTATTTCGAACACTTCGAGGGTCTTCGCATCTATTTTCGATCTGCGGGGGGAGGCAGCAATGCCAGCAATGTCTATCTCGATTACGTCCGCATCACCGTCGAATCCTTGGACGATCCCGCTCCTCCGGGATATTCCGACTGGGCCGCGGCCAATCTGGCCGGGATTGACGAGGATGGTCCGCTGGATGACCCCTTTGGCCATGGCATCACCAATTTGCAACGATATGCCTTGGGATATCCGATTGATTCGATACCTGAATCCGGGCACCGTCCCCGACTCATGCCCTCCGCCCAACCCGGACAGGTGGTGTTCCGCTTTCAGCGTCCCGAAGGGGGGCGGGGGGATGTCACCTACCTCGTGTACATCTCCGCCGATCTGATGGCGAATGACTGGGAAATTATCGATCCTGTTTTTTGGACCCTGATTCCGGCGGACTCCGGCCTTGAATCCGTGGAAATTGAGATTGACCCGGGCGACGACCCCCTGTTTGCGGCCTTGGAAGTGGTGCTGGAGGACGAGAAGCCATAATTTTCTCAATTTTCCCCTTGCGCTACCTCCGTCATTCGGTGTATAAGGGCGTCTCGCGTGTACCAGTAGCTCAATTGGATAGAGCATCTGACTACGGATCAGAAGGTTGAGGGTTCAAATCCTTCCTGGTACGCCACTTTTTCACCCTGCGAACATTCGTGTTCGCAGGTTTTTTTTGTTTTCAGGGGGGCGCTGCTTGTTTGGGATCAGGCGGGTCTTGGGGACTTTTTTCAAAAAATCTGGGGGGGAGCCAGTCTCTGTCAGGGGGGGGATGAGACAATGCTTTTCAACATTGACCCCGGCAAAGCAAGGAGTTCCATATGAGAGGTTTTCACCCATTCAGGCAATCGTATAAATCGAGTTTTCCCTGTTCTGAACAAGACAGGATCCCGATTTCCGCTTTGAGGATGCGTTTTGTACGTAACCTTTTGGCTGTCAGCCCCTATAACGAGGCCTTCTTGTACATGTTGACCGAACAAATCGACGGTACCGCGTTTCGGGAGCTTTTTCTTGAGGCTTTTCAGGAAATCTCCAACGAGAAGATGGTGTTGATCGTCGAGAATGAAGAATTCGGGGGGGAAGGGCTGATGAATTTCGTCCTGTCCACGTTGCAGACCCATTCGGGAAGCCCCGTGGATAAGCGATTTCGGGCGCTTTTTCAGAAGGAGCTGGATCGGAAAATCCAGGAAACGCCTTTGTCCGAGAACTATTTGGATCGAAGCCGCCAGCTTCAACGCATGCTCGATCTGGATGAGATTTCGTTTCATATTATCGAATGTTGCAACCAGTATCGTAGCGATGAAGCGTTTGAAGCCTACGTTGACCGATTCAACAGCATTGACTGGCCCTCCATGATCGCCGAGGCGGTGGGGTACCCTTTCCGCGAAGTCCAACAAAGGATTTCAGGCAGAAAGGGGTTGCTCGCGCGTGGCTTGATCGACATCGATTCCCGCTGTATCGGGGTGAATCGTTTGGTGAGCAATTATCTGCTGGGCGTTTCGGATTCGCCCTTGGGGGATGACGACATCTCGCGTCAGCCGGACTCTCCGTACCCCCTCGACAGTTTTCCGGTGAAAGCGTTTCAGCGGGAATTCATTCGCGAACTGGTCGAGAAGCCCGGGCCATGCCATCTGTTGTTTTACGGGAAACCCGGAACCGGAAAAACCGAATTGGCCAAAGCCTTGGCGACGGTGACGGGAAGAAAAGCCTTTCTGGTCCGCTATGGAACCACCGGAAATATGCGGGATCGCCACAGTGCGATCACGGCCGCTTTCACCCTGGTCTCCAAAGACGATTTGCTGATCGTGGATGAAGCGGACGGTTTCTTGAATACCGGGCCCGTTTTTCTCAAGAGTGCGGTCGACAAAGGGTGGATCAATAATTTTCTGGATGAATGTGCGCACAAGGTCATTTGGATCGCAAACGAGACGGATATGATCGACAGCTCCGTCTTTCGGCGGTTTTCATACAGTTTGGAATTCAAGAACTTCAGTGAAGATCAACGCCGCAGGGCTTGGGAGCATCAACTGCGGCAAAATGCCCTGCAGAAGGGGATTGATCCGGAGATGATCCGTCATTTTGCCAAGAATTACGAGGTGGATGCCGGGGGGATTTCAACCGCATTTCAAGCCTTGAATGTCGTCGCGCACAACAGCAATCCCAACCCGGAGAAAATTCGGCAAGTCATCGAAACGGTTCTCGAGCATCAGGAGAAACTCGCCGGGATCGTGAAAACGCCCAAAAAGATGATGCCGGTGGGCGAAGTCTACAGCTTGGAGGCGCTGCATACCGACGTCCCGGCGGAAGAGGTGATTACCGCCTTGACCGCTTGGCAAAAACGTCAGGAGTCGAAGCAGCCTCCGCTTCCCGCCAATTTGCTTTTCTGGGGCAATCCCGGAACCGGGAAAACCGAATTCGCCAAACATCTCGCGGCCTTGCTCGGCAAAACGCTGGACGTGCATCGGATGTCGGACCTGCAAAGCATGTATGTGGGGCAAACCGAGAAAAACATTGCCAGGGTGTTTCAGGAGGCCGCCGTCCATAACGCCATCCTTTTTCTGGACGAGGTCGATTCTTTGATTTTGGACCGTCGTACTGCGGTCAGGTCCTGGGAGGGCAGTCAGACCAATGAAGTGTTAACGCAAATGGAAAATTTCCGCGGGATTTGCATCTGCTGCACCAATCTTTTGGATCGACTTGACGAGGCGGTGCTTCGCCGTTTTACCTGGAAGGTGAAGTTTCTTCCGCTCACCGATGACGGCAAGGTGCTGCTTTTCCGCCGCTATTTTCAGCCAAGGGGGCGTTTGTCGGCCAAGGTCCTCAAAGCCCTCGCCGAGATCAAGGGGTTGACCCCCGGGGATTTCAAGACCGTCTGGCAACGTCAGCAATACATGGGACAAAAGTCCACGCGGCTTGAAAGTGTGGAGGCGCTCGCGAAAGAAGTCTCCTATAAACGGTGCCCCGGATCGAAGGCCATTGGGTTTTGAGGTGGAGGGTGTTAACTTAAGAACTGTTCCGAGAGGATTCCCAGTGATTTCGGTTCCATTTTCGGGCCGAAGGTCCGAGCAAATACCAGCCCAGTCCG
>JAFIGC010000208.1 GCA_020831635.1 Verrucomicrobiota bacterium
TGTTCGGCATCGCCTGGCTGTTTTTTTTCGTGATTTTCAAGGCCTTCATCCCCGCACATCTGGCCAAGGGCTATCTCGCCGGCGCCATTCTGCTCGGCGCCGCCCCCTGCACGGCCATGGTATTTGTCTGGAGCCACCTCACCAAGGGCAATCCCGCCTACACCGTGGTGCAAGTGGCCACCAACGACCTGATTATCCTCGTCGCGTTCACGCCCATCGTCGCGCTGCTGCTGGGCATCGGAGGCATCAGCATCCCATGGGACACCCTGTTCCTGTCGGTGTTCCTCTTCGTGGTCATTCCTCTCGCGGGCGGCATCTTCACCCGACACCAAGTGGTCAAATCCAAGGGACTGGAATACTTTGAAAAGAGCTTCCTCACCAAGTTCAACGGCGTCACCATCAGTGGATTGCTGCTGACCCTTCTCTTGATATTCTCCTTTCAAGGGGACGTGATTCTCAACAACCCGCTACACATCCTGTTGATCGCGGTGCCGCTGATCCTGCAGACCTTGCTGATCTTCGCCATTGCCTACAGCGCATCGAAGTGGGTGAAACTGCCCCACCAAGTCGCGGCCCCCGCCGGCATGATCGGTGCCTCCAACTTTTTCGAACTGGCCGTGGCCGTGGCCATCACCCTGTTCGGCGCCAACTCTCCCGCCGCCCTCGCCACCATTGTCGGCGTCTTGGTGGAAGTCCCGGTGATGCTTGCCCTGGTCAAATTCGCCAACCGCACCTCCGCCTGGTTTCCGGCTACTGAGTGCGGAATGACGAATGAAGGGGAATGTAGAATGACGAGTGATGAATGACGAGTGATGCGGAGCCCGGCAAGTTGCAACCCACAACCAGTAACCCACAACCAGCAACCCACAACTAGCAACCAACAACCAGCAACCCTCAACCAACAACCAACAACCAGCAACCCATCAGCTCTCATCCGGAAGAATCGGCAGGGGTTCATTGCGGATGATTTTTTTGGCGGCCGCGCCTTTGATGACCTTTCCGCCCTCCAACCACACGATCGCGCCCGTCGGGCAGCGTTCAATGGCGATTTTTGAGGCGAGATGGTTTTTCCCGTAATCCACCACGGGCAGGTTGTTTTTCATGGAGATCAGGCCCGGAGCCGCGTCGAGGGCACAGCGGGCACAGGCGGTACAAGCCACTTCGCATTCCGACAGGGCCTCGTCCCCTTCGGCCAAGCTTTTGCAGGCCACCCAAAGTTTTCGGCTGATCGGCTGCAAGGAAAAGAGATCCAGAGGACAGGCCACCACGCAGTCATTGCAGGCCACGCATTTGTCCACGTCCACCACCGGCAAGTCGTGTTCGTCCATGTGGATGGCATCGAAGGTGCACGATTTCATGCAATCCGCCAGCCCCAGACATCCCCAGGAACAAGCCTTGCCGCCGCCACCCGCCGCCACCGCGGCCCGACAGGTGGGTTCCCCGGTGTATGCGGCCTTGAAGCGGGCCACGTTGCTCCCGCCCTGACAAGCCAGACGGGCCACCCGTTTTTCGGTGCTGCCGGCGTCAACGCCCAGATATCGGGCAATGGCCGCAGTGCCATCAGCGGTATTCACCGAGCATTTGGACGGGGGCGCCTCCCCTTTCACCACTGCCTCGGCAAAGGGACGGCATCCGGGAAATCCGCAGGCCCCGCAGTTGGCATGAGGCAGCATTTCCTCGACCTCATCAATGCGGGGATCCTCCCGGACCGATAATTTTTTCGAGGCCAGGGCCAGAATCGCCCCCAAAACCACCCCAAGTCCCAACATAAACAAGACGGCATACAAAATTACGGCCAACATAAGAAAACTCCTGCCGGGATCGGGGTCATGAATGGAAAACGAAGCGGTTCAATCATATTGGATATGATTTATCCTATTTATCCTGGGGAAAGCAAGACCCGAACGCAAAAAAAGAACCCGCGAACGCGGCCGGGGAAACCGGGTCGTTCACGGGCCTTTGCAAAGGTCTATGTTCTAAGGAACTCAGCCTTCGGCGGAACATTTGCCCGCGTCGCATTTTTGATCCGCTTCGGCGGTGGCGTCGCATTTTTCAGCCTTGTCGCATTTTTTGGCTTTGTCGCAATCGGCCTTCTTGTCGCAGTCGGCTTTGGCGACTTTTTCGGTGGCATCGCAAGTTTTGCCGACTTCGCAGGTGGCGGCTTTCTTCGCGTCGGGCGCGGAAGCCACGACCACGGCACTGGAAACGCCTACGGAAGCCACTTGAACCACGGCTTTGTCAGCGCGTTCGGTTTTTTCGGCACTGGCCTTGGTGGGGCAACAGGCCTCGGCGGCGTGCGCAAATCCGGCAAATGCGGTCAGGGCCACGATCAGGGTAAGTTTTGATTTCATTCGTTCATTCTCCATTTGGGTTTTGTGTTGTCGCGAAAGATTGTCACGCAAAAACATGCGCGATTCTAAGTTTCGTAGGGTACACATCGATTTTCTTACGTCAATCTTTGTTTTTTTATAGAGGATCCCAATACAGGGTCATGCACTTTGAGGGAATTTGGGGCGGACGGGAGCGCCGATCGCCGCATCGGCAGGGGCGAAGGGGACATTCCACACTGGAGGGGATGTGAGCAAAATCGACAAAGCTCAAGACAAAGCTCAAGACAAAGTTTTCGGAAGAACTTTGTCTCAAGCTTTGTCTGAAACTTTGTCGATCATTGACGTGACGAAGGGGGCGAAATCCGGGCGAAATTCCCTCAAAGCGCATGATCCTGCGGATCCCAATACCGGGTGCTTTTCCCCTGATAATTCTCCAGAATCAGATAATCTCCCTCGCGATTTTGCACGTAATCGGGTCCCACCGGGACTTTCCCCCCGCCCCCGGCGGTGTCCACCATGTAGGTGGGGACCGCATACCCGGTGGTATGACCGTGCAGGGCACGAATGATTTCCCGTCCTTTGTCCACGGAAGTCCGGAAATGGGCACTGCCTTGGATGGGATCGCATTGGTGCAGATAATAGGGTTTGCAGCGCACGCGCAACAACCCCAGGTTCAGGGCCTTCATGGTCTCGGGATCGTCATTCACCCCTTTCAGCAAGACCGTTTGTCCGCCGGTGGGAATCCCGGCGTCCGCCAAGCGGTTGCAGGCCTGGCGCACTTCGGCGGTGAGTTCATCGGGATGCGTAAAGTGAATGCTGAAAAAAAGCGGCGGATATTTTTTGAGAATTCGGAGAAGCTCCGGGGTGATGCGATAGGGCAAAACCGCCGGCACTTTGGTGCCGATGCGGAGGAATTCGATGTGCGGGATTTCATGCAATCGCGACAGCACCCAATCCAGACGCTCGTCGGACAGGATCAGCGGATCGCCCCCGCTGAGCAGCACGTCGCGGATTTCCGTGTGATCCCGGAGATAATCCAGGGCCTTTTCCCACATGCGTTTTTCGGGCAGGAATTCGCCGCCGCCCACCATGCGGGCCCGGGTGCAGTACCGGCAATAGGTGGCGCAAAAATCGGTGACCAAAAACAGGGCTTTGTCGGGATAGGTGTGCACCAGCCCGGGGACGGGGCTGTGCGCGTCTTCGCCCAGCGGATCTTCGCATTCATCCCCGGAACGTTCGAATTCGGCCAGGGTGGGAATTTTGGTGCGACGCAATGGAGAGGTTTCGTCCTCGGGATCGATCAGGGACGCGTAATACGGGGTGATGCCCAAAGGCAGCATCCCGATTCGGCGGCGGATGGCTTCCCGCTCGGAATCCGTCAGCTTGAAAATCCGCTCCGCGCCTTCGAGGTCGCGGATGCGGTGACGCAACTGCCAACGCCAGTCCGTCCAAAGGGGATCCCCGACCTCGGGATAAAACCTTTGGCGGAAATCCTGGATTTTTTCATCCAGGTCAAAATCGCTTTTCATCAATGGGCAGATCAGTTCTGCAAGTTCAGACTGGCGATATTGTCTTGGAGATTGTTCAAATTCCGACTTCGCCCGGAGGAGAGCACGAGGGCCCGCGTCCGGTAGGAATGGCCTTGATATTGCACGATGCCATCCCAATTGTAGTCCAAGACCATGTGGTACTGAATGCCCCAGGGATCAAAGGCCTCTCCGCTGGCGGTGGCATTTTCCATTTGCAGGTACACGGTGCGGCGTGGGTTGAGTTGGTGCCCGCTGTTTGCACCTGCAGGTTCGGCGATCAAGGTTTGAATGACCGACCTGGACTCGCCATCCGACAAAATTTGGTTTCCGTCCCCGCCTTGGGCTGCCAAAGGCATGGGCAGGTAATTGTAATCGGAATAAAACTGGGTGATGGCCACGGAAATGGATCGGGCCTCCGCGCCGGCTTTATTGCGCTTCGCCGTTTCCATGGCTTTGCCAATGGCGGGAAACAACAAGCCCGCCAAGATGGCGATGATGGCGATGACCACCAACATTTCAATGAGGGTGAACCCTTTTTTTGTCTGCGTCTTTGTTTTCATAAAATGATCCTTCTGCATCTGAAAGGTGAATCTGAATGGATTATAGGCGGTCGCTGCGGATGTTATCTTCCACATTGAAGTTGCCGGACGGCCCCGGAGAACGAATCACGACAATGTTGGGGTTGGGGTTGAGGATCTGATAATTCCGACCCCATGCATCCAATGCGTTGTTTCCGGAGCGATCCGTGATGTCATACACCACATCGGGATAACGCTCGCCATACCAGTTGAAAAATTGCTCGAAATTCTGTGGGTATACGCCTCTGTCTCCCCGAAATTTATCAAACTCCAGCATGAGATTTCCTATTTGCGCCTTGGTTCTGCTTTCGGCGCCGCTGCGTTGGGCGGCGCCGGAGATGCCGACCACCAAGCCCATGAGAATCAAGATGATGGCCATCACCACCAGCAACTCAATCAAGGTAAAACCACTTCGAGCCCGGGCGGGCGCGAGGCTTGTGCTTCCGTCGGAACTGTCGGCCGGGAAGCTGGCGGGGGTGTTCAACGATTCCCGGACGGCATTCGGGAAAATTTGGTTCTGGGGGTTTTGCATCTGTGTCTCCATAAGGCTTTCAGCGCGTGGCGATATCGTGTATGGTAATAATCTACACCAAAAAACGGCTTTCGTACAGTCAATATCCAATTTCGCCCGTACTTCGCAACCATGCCAATAGAAAAATCCACGGAAAACAAGCACGAAAAACTCAACGGTCACATTGAAAGGGTCACCTTCCACAATGAAGACAACGGATTCTGCGTGCTGAAAGTGAATGTCCAGGGCGAAAAGGATCTGGTGACGGTGCTGGGCAAACTGCCGCATGTCACCGCCGGCGAGTATCTCACCGCGGAGGGCGATTGGCAAATCGACCGCACCCACGGACGACAGTTCAAGGCGGAAATTCTGCGGGCCAGCCCCCCGGACAGCCCCGAAGGCATCGAAAAATTTCTGGGTTCGGGCCTCGTGAAAGGCATCGGACCCGTTTACGCCAAAAAATTGGTTGCCCGCTTTGGGCGCGAGGTGCTGGACATCATTGACAAGCGCTCGGCCATGTTGGAGGAGGTCGAGGGCATCGGCCCCGGACGCCGCAAGGCGATCAAGGAAAGCTGGCAAGAGGCCAAGTTGGTGCGGGAAATCATGACCTTTCTCATGTCCCACGGCGTCAGCACCGCCCGCGCCTTCCGCATTCACAAAACCTACGGCGAAAAGGCCATGGCCACCGTGCAGGCGGACCCCTATTGCCTGGCCCGGGACATTCGCGGCATCGGCTTCAAGACCGCCGATGAGATCGCCCGGCATTTTGGCATCGACCCCCAAAGTCCCCTCCGGGCCCGCGCGGGCGTGGAACATGTGCTCGCCGAAGCGTCCGGACAAGGCCACACCGCTTGTCCCCGGGACGAAATGGTGCGGCGCACCACTGAACTGCTGGGCATCGAACCGGAGGTCGTCGAGGAAGCGGTGTTGCACGGGCTTGCCGAAAAGCGGCTGATCCTGGAGGCCAAGCTCGCGGAAAATCCCCTCGTCTATCTGGCGTCCATGTGGCGGGCGGAGACGGAACTGGCCGCGGATTTGTTGCGCGTGGGCCGCGCCCCCCTCCCCTTCGACCCCATCCCCCCCGACAAAGCCCTGGCCTGGGTGCAAAAGCAAATCGGCATCGAATTGGCCCCCCTGCAAAAAGAGGCGGCCGCCCGTGCCCTTGAAAGCAAGGTCATGGTCATCACCGGCGGACCGGGCGTGGGCAAAACCACCCTCGTCAACGCCATCATTCGCATCTACAAGGCCCGCAAACTGAAAGTCAAACTGGCCGCCCCTACGGGCCGGGCCGCCAAACGGCTTTCGGAAACCTCGGGAGAATACGCGCAGACCCTGCACCGGCTGCTGGTGTTCGACCCGGCCACGGGCGGTTTCAAGCACCATCGCGGACATCCGCTCCGCGGGGATGTGTTTATCGTGGACGAGGCCTCCATGCTCGACGTCCATCTCGCCCACCAGCTGGCCCGCGCCCTCCCGGACGAGGCGGTCTTGATTCTGGTGGGCGATGTCGATCAGCTCCCCTCCGTCGGCCCCGGTTCCGTGCTCCGCGACCTCATCGAAAGCCGCGCCTTTCCCGTCACCCGGCTGACCGAAATTTTCCGACAAGCCGGCGACAGCGCCATCGTGGTCAACGCCCACCGCATTAACAAAGGCGAATTTCCGGTAAGCAACACCCCGTCCGCACCCGGGGACTTTTACTTCGTCTCCGCAGAACAACCTGAAGAAGTTTGGAGCAAACTGCGGGGACTGTTGGGCGGTGTTCTGCAAAAACGATTTGGGGTTCACCCGCTGCGGGACGCCCAGGTGCTCACCCCCATGCAGCGGGGCGGTTTGGGGGCCCGCGCCCTCAACCAACAAATCCAGTCTTTGCTGAACCCGCGCGGGGATCACGTGGAACGCTTCGGGGTCACCTTCCGCGTCGGCGACCGGGTCATGCAAACCATGAACAATTACGACAAAGACGTCTTCAACGGGGACATGGGCACCATTGTCGGCGTGTCCCCCGAGGACCAGGAACTGTGGGTGGACATGGCCGGGCAGAAGGTGTCGTACAGCTTCAACGAACTCGACGAACTGGTCCTCAGCTATGCCATCACCATTCACAAATCCCAAGGGTCGGAATATCCCTGTGTCATCATCCCCATGCACACCCAGCACTACATGATGTTACAGCGCAACCTCCTATACACCGCCGTCACCCGCGGGAAGCGACTCGTCATCCTCATCGGCAACGCCAAAGCCATCAGCATGGCCTTGAACCGAAACGACACCCAGGGTCGGATTGGTTGCCTGAAAGCCCGATTGTCCTAACCTCTTTTCCCACCGGATTGCAACGTGGCGATTGTGGGAGTGGGAAAAGTAAGATCCGTAGGCCGTGTCTCGGCATCCGCAGGTCCATTTGAATAAATCAGCCCTACTTCGCGGGGTGCGTAAATTGCCGAGGTCCGAGGTCCAGCACCTCCAACACCGCATCGCTGTAGGCCGGTCCTTTCTCGCGAATATATTCCATGAATTGCTGATGCGGAATGCCCTGGGGACCGTCCGCCACGTCCGAAACCTCCCGGATGGAAACGAAAGGGATGTCCAGTTCGCAACATAGCAGGGCCAACGCCGCCGTTTCCATATCCACGCCCACCGCATCCGGATTCACGTGCACGCTGCTGTCCACAAAACGGTCGCCGCTGATTTGCATGCCCCGCACCGGGTCTGGGACCGAGGCCAAATCAACCCGGGACAGAGTAAGCGGACAATGCATCTCGTAACCATGCCCCAGGGGAATGCCGGGAATATTCAAAAACAAATCCCATTGCCGGGTTCGGTCCGGCATCACCATCGCCCCCTGCGGCGTGCCATTCAATCCGCCACAGAACCCCACCGAAATGACCATTTCCGCCCGCGTACGCAACACGGCCTTGGCCAGTTGACTCACGGCAAGCACCTTGCCAATCCCCGTCACCACCGCCTCACAGCCTGTGGGCAAGGCACATCGGGGAGCCTCCTCCGGCATCGCATAAGTTACATAGATCATTTCGCCTCCAGTGAATGGTTGAAAGTTGTGAATACGGGCTTTCCGAACGAAAATCCAGAGAATAACGCAGCTTGATGAATTGTCACTAGGATGAAAGGGATGTCGTTCTTTACGCCGCCTCCGTGCTTGCCACGGGGGAGCGACGACTCTGTGCCCGAATCTTTCACCAAGGGAAGTTTGCCGCCCCCGTGCTTGTCGCGGGGGTGTCGCAACGACTGACG
>JAFIGC010000209.1 GCA_020831635.1 Verrucomicrobiota bacterium
GGCTCGCTGGATATGGGATATGCGCTCGCGGGCTCGCTGGATATGGGATATGCGCTCGCGGGCTCGCTGGATATGGGATATGCGCGTAAGGTGCGTTTTTGTCGGACTCGTCTGACCCGTCAGACTCGTCGGGGATTTTCGTCGCAGTATTTCGTATTCCAATCCGAATTAGAAACAGAATTTTTCATTCAAAACCTCCAATGAATGCGCAGGCCCAGGTAGGGGGTGGTGGATTGGATGCTGTTTTGCATGCGACTCGGGTTAGGCGCGGGATCGTTGAGGTGGCCGTCGGCGCCAAGGGCGATGGTGTCGAAGGCGATCCCGGCGGAGAGTGACAACCATTGCAAGGGCACGTACTCGAGTTCGAAATTCAATCGGGAGGCGCCCCCTCGCAAATCGGAGGACCCGAGATTTTCGTCTTCCGAGAGCTGTGGGATTTCAACGGTGGAAAAGCCACCGACGAAACGGGCGGTGAGGAAAAGGCGTTGGTCCACCAAGACGCGTCCGGCTTCGGCACCAAACAAAACGGACCGGCTGTCGCTGCTTCGGGTGCTGTCGTCCATGGTGGTGTCGAAAGTGGTCCGAACCAAGGTGAAGGCGGGGCCGAGGTGGAATTTTCCGGTTTCGTCGGTGTCGGTTTTGCGGAGCGTGAAGGCATCGGCGGTGGTTTCGGCGCCGCTGAAAAAAGCGGTCTGATCCCGGTTCGCGGCATGTCGCTTGTAATCCATGTCCCGGATTCGGGTGGGGCCAAAATCGCGGGAAACGGTAAGGGCGTAGGAGGGGTTCACGGTCTCCCCGTGGCGGATTTCGCGGGTGGCGGCCACGCCAATGACCCAGGGGACCAAGGTGCCGCAGCCTTGGATCAGAAGCAGGGAAATCATGGCGGCGGCCATGGTGAGTGGACGGGGACGTTTTGCTGGCGTGCGCATACCCCTGCTTTTGGCACTTGAAAGGGTGGGGGTCAAGCCTCCAATCCGTAGGAAACCCCGTTGGATTACTTGCCGGGCCGGGTCAATTGTTCCCGGATGGTGGCGAGACTTTGGCGGAGGGTTGGATCGTCTTTTTCCTGCTTGGTGATGTTGCGACAGGCGTGCAGGACGGTGGCGTGGTTTTTGCCGAAGGCTTCGCCGATGGCGGGGAGCGAGTGGGAGGTCATGTCCCGACACAAATACATGGCCACTTGTCTGGGCATGGCGATGTTGGCCGGGCGTTTGCGGCTGAGGATATCGCTGTAGCGAATATCGAAATGCTCGGCCACGGCCCGTTGAATGCGTTCCATGGTGAGCAGGGCGGGCGCCTCGTCGTCCAGACAATCCCGGAGAATGCGCTCCATGGCCTCGGTGCTAAGATCGCGATTGGTCAGGGAGGCATAAGACGCGGCCCGCACCAGGGCGCCTTCGAGCCGGCGCACGTTGGCGGCGATGCGTTCGGCGATAAAGCGAATGACCGAGTCGCTGACCTGCACGTCCATGAGTTCCGCCTTTTTGCGGAGAATGGCCATGCGGGTTTCAAATTCCGGGGCGTCAATTTCCGTGACCAGTCCCCATTCAAAGCGGGAGACCAGGCGGCGTTCGAGGCCGGGAATCTCCGTGGCCGGACGGTCACAGGTGAGTACGATTTGCTTGTGGCCATCGAAAAGGGCGTTGAAGGTATGGAAAAACTCTTCCTGCAGGCGGTCTTTTCCGGCGAGAAACTGGATATCGTCGATCAGGAGAATGTCGGCGCTGCGGAAACGCTTGCGGAACTGGGGGAGTTTGCTGTTTTGCAAGGCGTCGATGTATTCGTTGACGAAAGACTCGCAAGACAGGTAGCACACCCGGCATCCGGGATTGGAGGTGGTGGCGAAATTGCCGATGGCCTGCATGAGGTGGGTTTTGCCGAGGCCCACGCCGCCATAGAGGAAAAGCGGATTGTACGCCCGGGCCGGGGTTTGGGCCACGGCCATGGCCGCCGCATGGGCGAAATCATTGGAGGAGCCGACCACGAAGGTTTCAAAGACGTAACGGGGATTCAGGCTGAAGCGTTCGCGCCCGCTGTGGCCGGGGCTGCCATGATATTTTCCATTGTGGCCCTGTGGGTGGCTTTGCCCCCGTCCGGCTTGACTGGGGTGGCGGTTCGGCGCTTGGGTTCCGGTTTCGGTCTCATCCTCGCGGTCCGATTCGGAAGCGTTTTGGCCGGAACGGTTTTTCGCGTCGTCATCGTCCGGCATCGGGGTCATGTTTTGATCCACGACCAACTTGAATTGCACCCGGTCGCCGCTCACGGCCGTGAAGGCGGTGGCAATCATGGGGACGTAGTTTTCTTCCAGCCAAGTGGAATAAAAGTCGTTGGCGACCTTCAGTTCCAAGACCTCCCCATTTCGGTTGCCCGGTTGGATGACGGCGATCCAGCGGTCGAAGATATCTTCGGACAAGGACTCGCGCAACAGGCCGCAAACCTGTTGCCATAGCTCATGATGATCCATTTCTGTTGACGTTTCCGTCATAAATTATTTCCTCTTCTCCGTTTTCCTGAACGTTTCTGCGTGATTTTGTCTGAATGCGTTGTACACAAGTTATCAACAGGCTGTTCTTGCCCGTGCAATGACTCAAGGATCGCACCATACTCCGAAGGGTATGCCTTCGACAAGCCGTTATCTTCAGGAAATCGAATAAAAATTTACACCCCCACAGGTAGTGGGTTAACCCTCTGGATACCACCAAATGCTGAAATACACATCATTTCCTAAAAAAGAGCTTCCCATTTGCTTGCAATTCGTTTTCGGGGTCTGGCTTTTGGTGTTTGCATGTCGCTAGAGTGTTCACTTTCAAGGAGATTCCCATGAATTCAAAGAAATACACATCCCCGCTTTTACTTGTTGGAGGTGGCGCGGATGAAATTGATGTCCAATATGTCGCAAATTTTACCGCCCCGGATCCTTTCCTTTTTCTGGGTCACAAGGGCGAACGCATTGTCGTGGTGTCCTCTCTGGAACTGGGGCGGGCCCAACGGGTTTCCCCGCCTTTGACGCCCGTGTCTCCGGATGACCTGGACCTGCCCAAAGGCAAGCGGCGGGATCTGGGTCGGCAGGCGGTGGCCCTGTTGCGCCAGCGCGGCCTTTCGGCGGTGGGGGTGAGTTCCGCCTGCCCGGTGGGGCTGGTGCGTTACTTGGAAAGCGCGGGCATCAAGGTCACCGTTCGGCAGGAACCGGTCATGCCGGGGCGCCTGTGCAAGGAAGCGTCCGAGATCAAGGCCCTGCGCAAAATCCAACGCACCACGGCCAAGGCCATGCAGACGGCGGTGGATCTGATCCGTTCCAGCGAGATCGGGGCGGACGGCAAGCTGTTTGTTGAGGGCGAGGTGCTCACCTCCGAGCGCGTGCGCGCCCACGTGGAGATGTTGCTGATTCGCGAAAATGCCCAAGGGGACGAACTTATTGTCGCGGGCGGGGACCAGGCCGTCGATCCTCACGAACGCGGGACCGGACCTTTGTACGCGCATGCCCCGATCGTGCTGGACATCTTTCCGAGGGACCGTGCCAGCGGATATTGGGGGGACATGACCCGCACGGTCTTGCGCGGCAAGCCCTCGCCCGAACAACGCAAACTCTATCGAACTGTATTGGATGCCCAGAAACAGGCCTTGTCCCTGGTGGCGCCCGGGGTGTCCGGCAAGGAGATTCATCAGCGGGTTTGCGATGTGTTTGAAGCCGCCGGATACGAAACCGGTTTGGAGGACGGGGTTCCTCAAGGCTTTATTCACTCCACCGGACATGGCCTGGGGTTGCAAATTCATGAAGCGCCCTCCGTGAGTCCGGCGGGCGGACCTCTGGAACCGGGTCAAGTGATCACCATTGAACCGGGCCTGTATTATCGCGGCATCGGCGGGGTGCGCATTGAAGATTCGGTGGTGGTGACGGAAAAAGGTTCCTCGATCCTGGCCACTTCTCCCAAGGTATTTGTCCTGTGAATCCGGCGTCGGCCATTTTTTTGATCGTTCTGACGCTTTCGGCCCTTCGGTTGCTGGTTTGGTGGACGGAAGTGCGTTTGTTATATCCCCGAAGGCGTGATTTTTGCGCCGAACCTGAGGACGAAGGCTTGGAATACGAGGACGTGAGCTTTTGCGCCGAAGACGGGGCCAAATTGCACGGCTGGTGGTTTCCCCACCCGGAAGCCAAAGGGGTGATGCTGGTGTGTCATGGAAATGCCGGCAACGTCTCCGATCGGCTTTGGATTCCCTTGGATTTGGCGGACGTGCCCCTGCACAAATTCGTTTTCGATTATCGCGGATTCGGGCGCAGCCGGGGATTTCCCTCGGAGCGGGGCACGGAACGGGATGTGCGGGCCGCTTTGGAAGTGGTGCGCCAACGCTGGAAAACCCATGGAGAAACCCCGCCGGTGATCCTGTATGGACGCTCGCTGGGCGGAGGGGTTGCCTTGCAAATCGCGGAGGACCCCTGTATTCGCGGGTTGGTGTTGGAAAACACCTTCACCTCGGTGCTTGAAATCGGAGAACGCCATTATCCTTGGCTCTTTCCGCGTTTGTTTTGCGTCAACCCCTACCGCTCCGATTTGCGAATCGAGAAGGTGAGCGCTCCGATTTTGGTGGCCCACAGTCCCGATGACGAGGTGATTCCCTACGATATGGGGGAAACCCTCTTTCGGATGGCGCCCAACCCTTGGAAATTCATTCGCCTGCAGGGACTTCACGACGACGCGGGTTGGCAAACATCAGCGGAATACGCCCGGGAATTCCGGCGTTTTGTGGCGGAGGTTTTGGAGGACCGCGCGTGAACGATGGGGGCGAAATCGAAACGGCGTCGTCCCCGTCTTTGTATCGGGGACGCATCGCCCCCACGCCCACGGGCGAATTTCATCTGGGACACGCCCGCACTTTCGACATGGCCCGTCGGCGCGCGGAGGCGGCGGGCGGGGATCTGATCCTGCGGTTGGAGGATTTGGATGAGAACCGCTGCAAACCGGAATACGTGGAGGCCATGTTTGCCGATCTGGCCTGGATGGGCATTCGCTGGCAAGGCGAGCCCATTTATCAATCCAAACGCCGCGCCGTCTATCTGAACGCCTGGCATCGGTTAAAAGAGGAGGGTTTCATTTATCCCTGCACCCGTTCCCGAAAAGAATTCCGGTCCGTCGCGCGGGCGCCTCACGAGGACGAAGAGGCCGCCGAACCCATTTATCCCCCCGAATGGCGGCCACCGCCGGGCGCGGAACGGGCCTACGATCATCCGCAGGGCGTGAATTGGCGTTTCCGAGTGTCGGAAGGGGAGGTGATCACCTTTTCCGACGCTCGGAAAGGCGAGGTTTCTTTTGTGGCCGGGGTGGATTTTGGAGATTTCGGCGTGTGGAACCGGGAGGACATCCCGGCGTATGAATTGGCGGTGGTGGTGGACGATCTTGCCGGGCGCATCACCGAAGTGGTGCGGGGCGAGGATTTGCTGAAATCCACCGCCCGGCAAATTTTGCTGTACCGCGCCTTGGGCGGCACCCCGCCCGCCTGGTGTCACGAACCCTTGGTGCGGGACGAGCAGGGCCGCCGCCTGGCGAAACGATGCAAATCCATGGCCCTGCGCGTTTTCCGGGAGCAGGGGCTTTCGTTCGCCGATTTGCAGGCCTCCCAAAATTGGAGGGCTTGAAGTGGTTGGTTTGCAAGGGAAATGAATGAACCACCCTCCGGGGCGTAGGCCCCTCAGGGCCGGAGGCTGAGAGCACTGCGGGCACTGATCTTGGGTGCTTTACACACAAATCGGTCTGGACTCGAGTTCATGTGGATACCGTTCGGGTATACGTGCATTTCCAGCCCCATAGGGGCTTCGCACACGTGGGAATTCTGTTCACATACAGGCCTGAAGGGCCGTCATTCCAAAGCGAAGCCATTCCGCGAAGCGGAAGGGCTGGAATGATGCCCCCCAAAAACATAGGCCTGAAGGGCCGACACATTGCGGGAACGGAGTGTCAGCCTTTCAGGCCTATCGGTTGCCTTTGAACTATGTACCAAGCCTTCGTCCTTCGCTTTGGTCTGTCGGCCCGTTGGGCCTGAACCTACTTGGGCAGCAACGCCACCGAAACGCTTCGCTTCCTTCGCGGCCTTCTGTAAAAAAAAACTCCGTTGATTGGAACGGGAGGAATAAAGAGGGACTGAAGCATTTGATCTGGACACCTCACATTAAAAAGATTACATAGATCAACTATACCTTTTCTGAATCGACACCCCGAGGTCACCCATGAAATTTCGCAAGCTGCTGTTCTTATGCCCCTGTTTGCTTCTCGCCGCCGAACACCCGCGTTTGTTGTTGGGTCCTGAGGATGTCCCCGCTTTGAGAGAAAAAATCCGCGGCGAACCGTTTGCCAGCATGGTGCGAACCCTTCGCGAGGGCGCGGACCACAATCACTGGGGGCGGCCGGGTCCGATGGAGAGCGAGTATGACCACATTTACAGCGGACATCGTCATGCCTTTCTTTATCTGCTCAGCGGTGACGACGCCCACGCCCGCATCGCCCGTGAACGGGTGGAATATATTTTGGACCGCCCCAGTTGGGCCAATGCCCGTCAAAAGGGCTTGAACCTGTACATCAACGGCATTTATGCGGCGTTGATTTATGATCACTGTCATGGGGCCCCTTCCTGGGACGCCGAATTCAGCCGCCGCGTTTCCCGGGAATTGTTGCGGCAGCACGAGGTGATCGTGCGGAGCGGCGGCACCGGGCAAAACAACAATAGCGCCTCCAATTGGCAGGGGCTTCGCGGGGCGGCGGCCGGGATCATCGGCCTGGCCACCGACGAAGGCGTGAATCCGGAAAACCTCGCCTGGGCGCATGCGCGGGTGACCCGTTACTTGAACGACAATCCCGGCAGTGATCCGGAAACCCGCGGTTGGAACATCGAGGGTCTCGGCTACACGTACTACCCCTTTGGCAACGGGGTCATGCCTTTTGCCATCGCCGCCCGGCGGGCGGAACTTGGCGCGGATTTGTTTGAACATCCGGGATTGCGGATGAGCCTGTGGACGGTGTACGCGGCTCTGCTCACCGGACCGGACACGCTGATGCGTCCCGATTTTGGTGACGACAATCCCGGTGCGAACGGGGAGGGAACCATGGGCTTCGCGTTTGCCGTTTGTCCGCCCGAACTTTTGCCGGGTCTCAAGTATTGGTATGACCGCACCGTGGGGATGGAAGGCGACCGCAGCTTCGATTCCGCGCGTTTCGGCACTGCCGCCTCGATTCTGTATTATCCCGCCGAAATTGACGCCGCGCCCCCGCTGTCCATTCCCGAATGGCGGGAGGCCTTTGTGGATACCCGCGGCAACGGGTTCATGACCTATCGCAACGGGTACGAGGGGGCCGGGGACGTGGTGGCGCAACTCTACGTGAAACTGCGCGGGAACCGTGGACACAGCGGACCCGACGCCCTCAGTTTCCGCATCGGCGGGCTCAACACCCTCTGGGCCACCGGCGGCGGACGCTATGGTCCCCGAACCAACAACCAGGACGTTTTCCTGCGTTCCATGAACACCCTCTATCCCGTGGATCCCGACGGTCGGCTTGAAATTTCCGGCGAATCGGGATCCATCGTGGGGGAACCGGTCATTCATGAAGATGGATCGGGTCATTCCGTGACCACCATCACCCAAAACAACCTAGGGGTGCGCAACCACACCCGCCGATTCATCACCGCCTTTGACCAAGGAGCGAAGGCGACGTTTGTGGTATCCGACACCTCCGACGACGGGAAATTCTGGCAAATGGTGACCGTGGACCACAACCAAGTGACCACGGAGGGAAACACCTTTACGGTCACCTCGCCCGAGGGACACAGTCTGCGGGGAACCGTTCTTCATCCCGCCCGGCCCGCGTTTCAAACCGGCACCCGGCGTCGGGGTTCCGGTGCCCTGGGAACGGAGAACAACAATTTCATCCATTTTTCATCGCCCGACGGCAATTATCTGGTGGTCATGACCTTGGTGGAACGCGGAAACACGCATCCCAACGTGACCGCCACCGGGGAGTGGCGAGAAGCCCCCAACGGCGTGGTACGCGTAGGCGGACTTGAAGCCGCAATCCGCGGAAATGAGATTCGCACGCGCCCGGGGACCGAGTAGGGGGAGTTGGTTGTGGGTTGCTGGTTGCTGGTTGCTGGTTGCTGGTTGCGGGTTGTTGGTTGCTGGTTGCTGGTTGTTGGTTCCTGGTTGAGGTGT
>JAFIGC010000210.1 GCA_020831635.1 Verrucomicrobiota bacterium
TGTTGGGTATTGGTTCTCACAGAGGCACCAAGGCACGGAGGGAATTCGTAAAGGGTTCGTAAAGGGATTGGGTAGATTGCGATTCCGTTTCCCTCTCTGCGCTCTCCGCGTCCTCCTGTTCAAATAAATAATACGGTGGATTGGAACGGATGTTACGATTACGATTACGATTAAGATTAGGATTTCCGGGCATGGTAAGTTACTGACCCAAAATTTCTTATGTTTCACATGAATGCTTTTCTGTATTATCTTCCTGCGGAAGATTCCTCGCAATCCACACGTAACACCCCATCCAATCCACTGAATTATTTTTGAACAGGATTTTGATCCTTACGAACGACGTTTGCGCAATAACACCAAAACTTTACGCAAAGTGGGGTGGAATGTTTTGGGTTTCCCGTGGTAGGGTGTTCCCTCTGTGAATTGAAAAGAAGATTCACCCGACGCTCTGAACGCTAACTTAGGGGCCGGAACAAAGATGAAACCAACAGGAGAACATGACATGAACAAGACGTCGAACGCTCAAAAAACGGGTGGCATTCGATTCACCACCGCGGGACCATCCCGCGCCCTCGCTCTCACCATGACCCTCATCCTCGGCGCTGGCGTCGCCCAAGTCTCCGCACAGGACTTGAACCTCGACCCCGGCATCACCCTGATCTCTTCCGGCACCCACAACTACGGCAACCTCGGCACCGTCGAATCGGGAGCCCTGCTGCAGGTTGCCCCCGCCGCCACTTTGACTTTTGACACCGCCCCGACGATCGACGCCGGGGGCATCCTCGGCGGCTGGTCGGTCAGTCCCATTATCGGCAGCCCCGGTGTGGGCACCGGACGCATGTTGACCCTGGTCGGCAACGACGTGGTTGAATATGTTTCTTCCGGAGACGAATTGAGCAATAATCCGGCAGATTGGTCCGCGACGGACAATGTGAGAGTGGAAAGTCTGTTCACAGTTTCTGCGAACACCACCATCCATTCCCTGAACATGGATTACAACGCACGTACCGTTGGCGCCGGCACAATCAATTCGGGACAGACCCTGACCGTCAACAGCGGCGCCGTGATGACCCGCATGAGCGACACCACCAATGCCTTGAGCGGCACAGGTACACTGGCCTCACCGGGGGATCTTTTCCTCTATACAGGGGGAAATACTGGGCGCGCGACGAGATTCACCGTACAGTTTTCCGCCGATGGCGGGGACGGCGATCTGGTACACCACGGCTTCTTGGGTGCGGGATATGCCTTTAATCCCGGGGGGTGGCCTTTCGCCGAACTGCAAAATTCGAACAATCAGTTTCATGATGTTTACGTGATCCAGGGAAATATTAAAATCACCTCAGCAGGCCAATTGTCGGACGGCGCGGACAAGACTTTGTATCTCCTCGACGGGGGGTTGACCAATGATTGGACGGGCACCCTCCAACGCGACATTGTCGTGGGGACGGAAGGCGGTTTGTTCGACACCAACCAAGGTAACCGCACCAACACCTACAGCGGCACGGTGACGCTGGACGGAGATCTGCTGATTCGTCAGCGGGATTCCGGCCGGAGCATCATATTTACCGGCACGGTGAATGGCGACGGGGGTATGGTGCTTGGCGGCCCCGGAGCCAATGCAGCCCAACGGGTGACCCTGAACGCCGACAACACCTTCACCGGGGATGTGTCCGTGAATACCGGCGTGTTGGTCGTCAACGGTTCCATCGCCTCCGGAGGCGATTTTACCATTGGGTCAAACGGAACTTTGGAAGGCACTGGCACCGTGGATCGCACCATCGGCGGTTCCGGCATGGTGTCCCCTGGCAACAGCCCCGGCATCCTCACCGCCGACAGCGTGAATCCCTCCGGTGGACTCAACTTTCTCTTTGAGTTCACCGGAAACGATCCGGATTATGGCAACGCCGCCGCCAGCGTCAATGATGTGCTGCGCCTCACCAACGCCACCGCGTTCACGGACACCTTCAGTGCCGGCAACGAAATCACCCTGGATTTCACCGCCTTGGAAGGTTTTTTGGCGCCGAATGACACCGTTCGCGGCGGCTTCTTCACCCTGTCGGACACCACCTCGGATCTGTCGGATGCGACCTTCATCTACCAGGGGGATTTCGGTGGCTTGGATATCGTCTTCAACGGCATGAAATCCCAAAGCGCCGACTTCGGTTCAGGCAATGTGGATGGGTATGTCATGGAGTTTGCGGTGATCCCCGAACCCGGCACCCTGGCCTTGATGGGCATTGCCTTGGTGAGTCTGGCGCTGTTCCGCCGCCGCCGCTGATTCCGCACCCCCTCACAACCCTCCCACACCCCGGATTCCCCATGAGGAGTCCGGGGTTATGTTCTTTGGAGTGCGGAAGCTTGCTTCCGCTTTTCAACTGGAAGCTTGCTTCCGTATACAGAGGATTAGCTTGTTCCCCGCAAAGCAAGCTTTGCCTCCCCCCAAAGCGGAAGCAAGCTTCCGCACTCCACACGATTTGCCACACGATTTACCACACGATTTTCCGTTCAACTATTAAACAAAAACAAAGGAAAAATTTGCGCGATTCTTTGTAAAACATACGCAAAAACGTGTAGAAATATGGAGGCGGATTCTGGTAAGGTACAGCCCATTTTATTGACCACTGAATCCAAGGCTCCACAAAGGAAAACCATGAGAAACTCTGATTCGATTTACAAAGCAAACGACACCGCCTTCTTTGGAAACATCCTGCGTCACCGAGTCTCTCGTAAGTGTCTGCCGCTGCTGCTTGCGGGCCTCTTGGCTCCCGGCGGTCTTTGGGCGGAACCTGGGGTGGTGCTCACGGAGGACGCGCCCTACCGCGTGTACGAAGTGTATGCCACCCGCACCCAGGGCACCGCCACGGATTTCGAACCCATCCCGGGCTGGGACGTTCTCCCCTCTCCCGTTCCCGATTCGTCATGGACAGCGCCTGATTTCGACGACAGCGGCTGGCCCCTGCATCAGGGCCTCCATCCCGACCGGACTCATGGCGTTTATGGATATGGGGTGTCTGTGGACCTTTTTCGCCTCGCGGTTCGCTCCCGTTTTCACGTCGAGGATCCCGCAAATGCCGGCAATTTGACCCTCCATCTGACCTACCGTGGGGGCGTGGCCGTGTATCTGAACGGGGAGTTGGTCACCACCCGCCATTTGCCCGAAGGCGAGCTGACCGATGACACCCATGCGGCGGACTATCCCGAATCCGCGCACTACCTGCCCGACGGGGGAAATGGCATTCCGCCGCCCGGAGGCGGGGACGCCCGAGACGCCCACCACGCCCAACGCCAACAGCGCATCCGTGCGTCGGGTCCCATCGTTCTTCCCGCCGAGTTGCTTCGGTCCGGGGTGAACGTGCTGTCCCTGGATTTTCGCCGGGCGGTGTATCCCACCGACTGGCGACAACGGGGGCGTCCCCAGCCCTGGGGCGCCGTGGGACTGATTGCTTATCGGTTGGAAACCGACGCCCCTGGCGCGGTTTGGGGGCCGTCTCCCACCGTGGCTGCGCCTTTTCTCTGGAACGCGGAAACCACCTCGCGGATTGGGCGGGACCTGGCCCGGGGAAATTTGTTCGAGCCCCTTCGCCCTGTCCGTCTGATCGCCGCCCGGGGCGGTGTGGCCTCCGGGCAAGTGGTGCTTTCTCTTCCCGAAGCCTCCGCGGAGGTATCGACCACCCTTTCACCACTCTCCGGCTCCGGCGGCACGATTCCCGGTGAGTCGGTATCCCTGTCCTTTGCCGCCCAATCCTCCCCGGTGATGGCGGAAACCGCGCCGTATTTCGACTTGCTGCATCCCGCGCCCGTCGCGGCCCAGGAACTTCATCCGGTTTGGGTGACCGTCGAGGTTCCCGCCGACACCGCCGCCGGGGTTTATGAGGGCGAACTCACCGTGTCCACCGGGGGACAGTCCCTGAAGGCACCGGTGCGTTTGGAGGTTGCCGATTGGCTTGCGCCCTCCCCAAGCGAACAGACGACCTTTGTGGGGCTTTGGCATTCTCCCTACAATGTGGCGCTGCAATACGAGGCGGAGCCCTGGTCGGATCGGCATTTGGCGTTGCTGCGTCCCCTGCATTCCCTGATGGGGCGGCTGGGCAACGACGTGCTCTACGTCAATGCCATTCGCGATACCCTGCAAAGCCTACGGAACCCCGTCCTGGTGTTCACCCGCGAGGGCGACAGCCTGGAGCCGGACTTCACTTTCGTGGAGAAATACCTGCAAACCTACGCGGATGTCGCCCCGGCGCCGCGCGGGGTGGTGCTCTACGCGTGGGAAGTCTCCCTGCGAAACGACGAGGTGCTCCCCATTGTGATTCGCAACCCCGACGGCTCCTTGGAGGACGGAACCACGGAAATGTTCGGGCGGGGAGCCAGCGAGCGGCTGTGGAAGGCGGTGGTCGATGGCCTGCGGCAACGCATGGACGCGGTGGACTGGTCCGGGACCGAGTTGTGGATCGGGGTGTCACATGATGGACGCCCCGACGCCGAGACGATTGACCTGTTCCTGCGGATCGCCCCGGAAAGCCGCTGGAACAAATTCTCCCACTGGCGCGGGGATCCGCCTGCCCGCGATGGACAGCGGGTGCTGGCGGACAACCTGCGGGTCGCGCTAGGGGAAAGTCCCTGGGGCGTGGAAGCCAGCCGCAATCCCATGTATGGCGGATGGCAGGGGGCGCCCGGGGACTACATCATGACCACCAGCGGACGGGGCCTGTTGCAACAATATTTCACTGGGAACGCCAACCTGCTGGAAATTTTCCGTTGTCTGCCCGACATCAGCGTTTCGGACCGCGGGCGTGGCGGCCGGCACTCCGGCATCAGCCGCGCCGGGGTGGATTATTGGCAGGTGCCTCTCGGGGGAGGCAACCGTGCCGTCGAATGGAACCGGAGACCCTGGGGCAACCTGTGGCGTGGCAACGCCGAGTTCATTCTGGGCGCGGGCGTTGATGGCCCCATCCGCACCATCCGGTATGAAATGCTCCGCGAAGGTCTCCAAGAAGCCGAGGCCCGCATCGCCATCGAGCGGGTCCTCAGGGATGAAACCCTCAAAGACCGCGTGCCCACCGAACTCACGGAGGCTTTTGAAGCCCTCCAGCTCGAACGCCTCTCCTGGCGGCGCTGGAACGATTACAACTGGACCCTGGGTCCGGACTGGCAGGACCGCACCTTCCGCCTCTTTGAGTTGGCCGGCAAAATCACCGCCGCCGCAAAACCGTAATATGGGGGTGGCGCATCTTGCGCCTGCGACTGATTTCTATAACACAGAATTCCACTCACAACCGATCAGAAGATGAACCAACGGATGGCTTTGCCGTCCAACGGATGTAAAACCGAGGATAAACCAACGGATGGCTTCGCCGTCCAACGGATAAAACATCCGTTATGGGTTTATGATGCGATGCGTGTTTTCCAAACATTTGGATCCAGTATAAAAGTGTGAGAAAGATCATTTTGAGGCGTACCCGGCGCAGGATGCGCCGCCCCCATGTTTCTCGTGCCGCTGTTGTGATGCGCACGTGATTGTAAACATGACTTCTCCCTTGCTTCACGGAGGGATGTGGCATAGGGTTTGCAATATTCTGATTTTCTCATTTGACGCCATCCAAGAGGTCCCCCATGTCATTCCGATTCTTTTCCTTTTGTTTTTTGCTGCTGGCTGTTGGCCGTCCTTCCGTGGTTTATGGCGGGGCGGAGACGCCGAATCCGGGATTGAGGTATTATTATCCCGCCCCCGATGCGCCCGTGGTTGAGGTGGAGGCGGATGTGGTGGTGTACGGGGGAACCTCCGGCGGCGTGGTGGCGGCGGTGCAGGCGGCGCGCATGGGAAAATCGGTGGCGTTGGTGGTGTTTGGCCGACGCGTCGGGGGCATGACGTCCGGGGGACTGACAAAAACCGACGGGGTCAATGCCGCCGTTCAGGGCGGCATCACCCGTGAATTTTTTGACAGGGTGGGGAACAGCGGGTTCCGTCCCTCGACGGCGCAGGCGGCTTTCGAGGCTCTTTTGGCCGACCCGGTTCCGGGTCGGGATCCGGTCGAACCCATTCCGGTCTATTATGAACAGCGACTGGCTTCGGTGGAAATGGAGGGAAACCGTATTTCCGTCCTGCATATGGAAAACGGCAGTGTGTTTCGCGGCAAACGGTTCATTGACTGCACCTACGAGGGCGATTTGATGGCGGCGGCAGGGGTGACCTATACCTACGGTCGGGAAGCGCGGGGCGTGTACGGCGAGTCGGAAGCGGGGATCAAACGGATGCACACACTCCCGGGGGTCAATGCCTATGTGATGGAGGGCGATCCGGACAGCGGGTTGATCTTCGGAGTCATGGATGAGCCCGCGTTTGCGCCCGGGGAAGGGGACCGGCATATTCAGGCCTACAATTTCCGCATGTTCACGGTGACCTCCGACAATCCTGACCAACGCCAGCCGATTTTTGAACCGGAGGCTTATGATGCGTCCTTGTTTGAGATGTTGTACCGCTATCACCGCGCCGGGGGCGGCACCCGCATGAAGATTGGCAACGACGTGAACAATCACGAATATTTCAATCGTGGGGTGGCTTCGGATCACATCGGCTACAATCGCTGGCCGGCGTCTGACGGGGGATGGCTGACCTGGGGTGAGGAGGGGGCTGAGAACGAGGCGGCATATATTCCCTGGCCGGAGGCGGATTATCCCACCCGGGAAAAAATTTACCAGAGTCATGTCGCCTGGCAACTCGGCATGTTGTGGTATCTGCAAACCGACGAGCGCTACCGGGCCCTGGCCACCGATCCGGAGGTGGACGCTTCTGTCCGGGAATCGATTCAGGGGCTTCTGGAGGTGGTGGACCGCCTGGGATTGCCGCCGGGGGAATATCCCGAAACCGGGGGATGGCCGCACGAGCTTTATGTCCGCGAGGCCCGCCGCATGGTGTCGGATCTGGTGATGCACGAGGGACACTATCGTCGCGAATTTGTGGTGGACGATCCCGTGGGCTTGGCGAATTATCGGGCCGACTCCCATCATGTGCGGCGCATTGTGGGCGCGAACGGCATTGTGCGCCCTGAAGGGGACACGGGGGGCGGGATCGTTGCACCCTGGCGCATTTCCTACCGATCCATTGTCCCCAAGCGGGGGGAGGTCGACAACCTGCTGGTGCCATGGGCGATCTCCGCCTCGCATGTCGCCTTTGGCTCCATGCGCATGGAACCCTGTTTCATGGTGCTGTCCCAGTCCGCCGCCACCGCCGCCAGCCTCAGCATCGACGAAGCGGTTGCCGTTCAGGACCTGGACTACGATTTGTTGAAGCCTCGCTTACTGGCCGATGGCATGATTCCCGGGAACTTCCCCGTACCCTCGGTGCGATTTGTCCGACCCGCCTTTTCGTCCAATCAAACACCGGGGGAAACTCTGGAATTGGAAGTGGAGGCGGCTTATGCGGAAAATGGCATCGCCAAAGTGGCGTTTTTTCAGGGCGCGACCCTGCTGGGGGAAGTCAGCGAACCGCCGTATGCATGGACCGCAACCCTTCCATCCTTTGGCCGCATCTCCTTTACCGCCAGAGCCACCGACGGAGAGGGGCGGACCAATCAGGATCGGGTGTTCGTGACCGTGGGCACGGGTGACGAGTTGATGGGCAATCCGCACGCGGGACTCATCATCGACAATTCCGATCCCGACCGGGTGGAATTCACCGGAGAATGGCCCTCCAGCAGTATCGTTGCCGGACACATCGGGGACGAATATCAACACGACGGGCGTACGGGCGGAGGAAAAAGTGCCCGTTATACGCCCGATCTGCCGGAATCAGGGCTCTATGAGGTGTATATTGGCAGCGTGGCGAATCCGATGCGCGCGACCAACGTGCCGGTGGACATCCTGCACGCCGGGGAAACCACAACCGTGGAGGTGAACCAGCGGGAGGGCGGATATTGGCGATTCGCCGGGCAATATTCGTTTGAAATCGGCAAAGAAAACGCGGTTATCCTCCGCAACGACGGGGCGGACAGCTACGTCGTCGCCGATGCGGTTTCGTTTGTGCGGGCGCCTGCTTCGGATTCCGACTGATTTAGGGCGCCTTGGAGACTTTGTTGCTGGAAGAGGCAAGGGGGGCGGCCTACGGATGCCGGGACACGGCCTGCGGATGTTGGGGGAAGAGGAAGGGTGGTTGGCC